>JBCDJH010000033.1:0-10565 GCA_038747965.1 Pseudomonadota bacterium | reverse complement strand
GATCAGCATTGCAACTTCCTGATCAATCGCGGCGCGGCCACGGCGGCGGATTTGGAGGCGCTCGGCGAAGCCGTCCGGGCTGATGTGCCATCTCAAACCCGCCCCAGCCGTTTGATTTCCCAGTTCAATTCAACCCCTTCTTGAGACAGCACATCAGCCCGGACGGCTTCGCCGAGCGCCTCCAAATCCGCCGCCGTGGCCGCGCCGCGATTGATCAGGAAGTTGCAATGCTGATCAGAGAACTGCGCGTCTCCGATTGATCGGCCGCGACCGCCGACGGCGTCGATAAGTTGCCACGCCTTCCGACCGCCGGATAGCGCTGGGTCCGGATTCTTGAACGTCGATCCGCCGGTGCGCTCACGGATCGGCTGGGTCGCCTCACGGGAGGCTTTGATGTCCTCCATGCGCGCGCCAATGACTTTTGGGTCGCCCGGCTCGCCCTCGAAGACGGCCTCTACATAAATGAGATCGGACGGAGCGGTGGAGGAGCGATAGGCAAAGCCCATGTCGCTTTTTGAGAGCACCGCGGGCGCGCCCGCGCGGTCGAGCGCCCGGGCCTCCACGAAAATCCCTGCTGTTTCACCGCCATAGGCGCCGGCGTTCATGCGCAGCGCGCCGCCGATGGAGCCGGGCACGCCAATCAGAAACTCAAAGCCCGTAAGGCTCTCCGCAAGCGCGGCCTTGGAGACCGCGGCGTCAAGCGCGCCCGCCCCTGCCCGCAATCGCCGCGGGCCATCCGGCGCGATTTTGGAGAACGGCCCCGCGAGGCGCACCACGACACCTGGAATCCCGCCGTCCCGAACGAGCAGATTTGAGCCGACGCCGATTGGGGTTACAGGTATCTCCGCAGGCGTTGCTTTAAGAAACGCGGCGAGGTCTTCCTCATCCGCTGGCAGGAACAGGACATCAGCGGGGCCGCCAACCCGTAGCCAGGTGACGTCGCGGAGCGCCGCCTGCGGCGCCAGCTTTCCGCGCACCGGCGGCAACGCGGCCAGAACATCGTCCGGGCTCAAACCGCAGCCTCGTTCTGAAGAAGTTCGGGCAAGGCGTTGGCGTGCTTCGTGATATCGCCTGCCCCTAGAAACACCACATAGTCCCCGGGTTGCGCCTGCGCCGCGATCATGGCGGGCAGCGCATCCCAACCCGGCAACGCGGCTGCGCTGCGGTGGCCGTGGGTGATAAGCCCCTGCACCAACGTGTCGCGATTGACGCCGGCGATGGGCTTCTCGCCCGCCGCAAAGACGTCCGTAACAATAACGCTGTCGGCGTCGTTGAAAGCTGTACAGAAATCGTCAAACAGGTCGGCCAAACGGGAATAGCGGTGGGGCTGCATCACGGCGATCACGCGGCCCTCCGCCACCTGACGGGCCGCTTTCAGAACCGCTGCGATCTCCACAGGATGATGGCCATAATCATCGATGATGGCGGCGCCGTTCCACGTCCCCGTCTTGGTGAAGCGGCGCTTCACGCCGCCAAAGCCGCTGAGCGCCTTCTTGATCGCGTCGTCCGAGGCGCCCATACGGCGCGCGACAATGATCGACGCGAGCGCGTTGAGCGCATTGTGGACGCCCGGCATCGGCAAGCGCAGACCTTCGATCCGGGCGGGCTCGGCGCCCCGCTCTCGAAACTCGGCGCTGAAATGGGCCTCGCCGCCCACGAATTCGAGATCGACGAGCCGGACATCGGCCTGGGGGTTCATCCCATAGGTGATCAGCCGGCGATCGGTGATCCGGCCGACAAGCGCCTGCACTTCGGGATCATCCAGACACACAACGCCGAAGCCGTAAAAGGGCGTGTTTTCGATAAACGTCTCGAACGCGGCGCGGAGCGCGTCGAAGTCGCCATAATGGTCCAAATGCTCCGGGTCGATATTGGTGATGACCCCGACCGTCGCCGGCAAGCGAATGAAGGTCCCGTCCGACTCATCCGCCTCCACCACCATCCAGTCCCCGTCGCCGAGGCGAGCGTTTGTGCCGTAGGCGTTGATGATGCCGCCATTGATGACGGTGGGATCGACGCCCGCCTCATCAAGGAGCGCCGCGATCATCGACGTCGTCGTCGTTTTCCCGTGGGTGCCGGCGACGCACACGTTCCATTTGAGACGCATCAGCTCGGCCAGCATGTCGGCGCGCCGAACGACGGGGATCGCGGCGGCCCTGGCCCCCATCACTTCCGGATTGTCGGCCTTGATGGCGGAGGAGATGATCACCGCCTCCGCGCCCGCGACATTTTCAGCCTTCTGGCCTATGTCGATTTCGATGCCGAGGCCCCGCAGACGCGCGACGTTGGCGCTGTCGGCGATGTCGCTGCCGCGCACCCGCCAGCCGAGATTATGCATCACTTCCGCGATGCCGCTCATGCCGATGCCGCCGATGCCGACGAAATGCACAAGGCCCACGCCAAAGGGCAGTTTTTCGCTCATGCGGCCGCTCCTGTCTGTTGAGGCGCGCGGGCGTCCCCCGCGATCGAGACGACAAGATCCGCCAAGGCCGCCGCTGCGTCCGCCCGGCCAACGGCGCCCGCCGTCGTCGCCATCTCTCCCAAGCGCTCCGGCGCCTGAAGGAGACGCACAATCTCTTGGCGCAGGCGCCCCGGCGTCGCCTCCGCCTCGCTAACGCAGACGCACGCGCCGGCCCCTTCGAGCGCGCCGGCGTTCGCCGTCTGATGATCGTCCATCGCCGCGGCGAACGGCACCAGCACGGAGGGGCGACCGATGACAGCGAGTTCGCTGACGGTGGAGGCGCCAGCCCGCGAGATCACCAAATGCGCCTTCTCAAGCCTCTCAGGCATATCTTTGAAAAATGGCGCAAGTTCGGCTTCGATACCGGCCGCTTCATAGGCGCCCCGGACGGCCTCGATGTCCTCATCCCGGCATTGCTGCACGATGCGGAGCAGCCCTCGCGCCGGTTCTGGCAAATCGGCGAGGGCGGCCGGAACCGCTTGCGACAAAATCCGGGCGCCCTGACTGCCGCCGAAAATCAGCAGACGAACGGGGGCGCCCATCTCCGGCGCGGCGTAGGGCGCAGAGGCCTTGGCGCGGACGCCAGCGCGGACGGGATTGCCGATGAAGACAAGCTTCTCCGCCGCGCCTGACGGCAAGCGGCCCATATTCGGAAAGCCGGCGGCGATCTTGGTGACGAACGGCGCAAGCGCCCGGTTCACCCGCCCAAGAATAGCGTTTTGCTCATGGATTGCAGAGGGCGTTCGCCGGAGCACCGCCGCCGCCATGGCGGGGAGCGAGGGGTAGCCGCCAAAGCCGATGACCGCGACAGGTTTGATGCGCCCAAAGAGCTGAACGCTCTCCGCGACGCCGCGCAGGATAGCCAGCGCCGCCGCTGGCTTCGCGGCCAGCCCGCCGCCGGAAAAGGTGGCGGCTTCGACCATGCGTTTGTCGTCGCACGGAAACTCGGCCGCATAGCGCTCGCCGCGCGCGTCGGTGACGAGAACAATCCGATAGCCGCGCTCGCGCAGCGTCTCGGCCAGCGCTTGGGCCGGGAACATGTGGCCGCCGGTGCCGCCCGCAGCGATAACGACGGCCCCCCTACCCGACGCATCGCCGCCGGACGCCCCCCCGCCGGACGCTTCGCCGCCGGTCATACGAAGTCGCTCCGCCTGCGCCCGTGAGGGCGGCGGCGGGTGAGCGCCAACAGGAAACCGAAAGTCAGCGCCGTCGCCAGCAACGAGGAGCCGCCATAGGAGACGAAAGGCAGCGTCATGCCTTTCGCAGGCAACAGGCTGAGGCTGACGCCCATATTGATGAAGGCCTGAACGCCGATCATGGTGGCGAGACCGCAGGCCGCAAGCTGCGCAAAGGGGCTTGTCTGCCCGAGCGCCCGGGCGTAGGCGCGCATGACAATGGTCCCAAACAACACGATCAGAACCAGCCCCGCGATGAGGCCGTACTCCTCCCCCGCGACGGCGAAGATGTAATCCGTATGGGCGTCCGGCAGATGGTGTTTCACAACGCCTTCGCCGGGGCCGCGCCCCAGGGGGCCGCCCGCCTCAATCGCCTTTAGGGCCACCTCTGGCTGGTAATTGTCGCCGGAGGACGGGTCCAAAAAGCGATCGATGCGGCTCGCCACATGGGGCACGTGGGCATAGGCGATGAAGGCGGCGACGGAGCTGAGCCCCAGGAAGCCGGCGATCCAAATCCAAGGCTGGCCTGCAATAAAGAACAGGGTGAGCCATACAGCAGTCACCAGCAGCGTCTGCCCATAATCGGGCTGGGCGGCGAGCAGCCCCGCGAAAACCACATAAAGGCCGAAGGCGATCGCCGCGCCCGGAAACCGCGGGGCCTTGCGCTGCTCAGCGAACATCCAAGCGGCCATCACAACAAAGGCAGGTTTAACGAACTCGGACGGTTGCACCGCGATCGGTCCAATCGGCAGCCAGCGCTGCGCGCCGTTGATCTCCGGGCCGACAATCAGCGTCAGTCCCAACAGCGCGAGGCCCACGAGGAACACAGCGAGGCTCACCCGCCGCACCCCAAGGGGCGAGAGCAGCGACGCGCCGAAGGCGAGGCCCAAGGCGGGCCCTAAGAACACCACTTGCCGCACGATAAAGTGGAACTCGTTAGAGATGCCCTTGCGATCCGCCGCCACCGGGCCCGCCGCCATCAGAATAATGAGGCCAATGAGCGCGAGCGCGGCGATGGCGGCGAGGGAGCCGCGATCAACCGTCCACCACCAGGCGCTGACGGCCGAGCGATCCGTGCGGGAGAAGAAATCCTCCCGCGCGCGGCCAGCGCCGAAAAACAGCCGCCTCGGCGATGCGTTCTGCAAGTCCGCCGCGCCGCTCACGCCGCCGCTCCGTTCTGCGTGGGAAGGGCGCGGACGGCGGCGGAAAAGGCCTCTCCCCTCGCCTCAAAGTTTGGAAACTGATCGAAAGAGGCGCAGGCCGGAGACAACAACACCACCTGGTCGCCGCCCGCCTTAACGGCGTCAGCCGCCGCCGCGCTGACGGCGGAGGCGAGATCTCCGCAAAGCTGAACCGGCGCAGCATCACCGATAGTGGTTTGGAAGGCCTCGGCGGCCTCGCCAATGAGGTAGGCTTTCTCAACGCGGTCCATCAGCGGTTTGAGCGGTTCAATGCCCTCCGCCTTCGGAACGCCGCCTGCGATCCAACGCACCTTCGGAAAAGCCTTGAGAGCATGGGAGGCCGCCTCGGCGTTGGTCGCCTTGCTATCGTTCACGTAGGTCACTGCGCCAATGCGGGCGACTTCCTGCAAGCGATGGGGCAAGCCGGAAAAGCTGCCCATGGCGCCCCCGAGGGTTTCCGCATTCGGCACAATGGCGTGGGCCGCGGCGAAGGCGGCGGCGGCGTTCTGCCAATTGTGGGCGCCGCGCAAGGTAGCGGCGCTGGTGAGATCGACGACCTCCGACGCGCGCCCGTCGATGCTGGAGAACAAGACGCCGTCTAAAGCGAAGACGCCGCGCCCCAAGGCCGCGCCGGACGAAATCGGAATGATGGTGCGATGATTGGTGGCGACAATCTCTGTGCAGATTTGCTGCGACACCAAATCATCCGCGCCAATAATGGCGATGTCCCCTTCGCCCTGGTGATTAAAAATCCGGCGCTTGGCGGCAATGTAGCCGGCGAGGCCGCCATGGCGGTCCAGATGGTCCG
Source organism: Pseudomonadota bacterium (assembly GCA_038747965.1). Lineage (GTDB taxonomy): Bacteria > Pseudomonadota > Alphaproteobacteria > Caulobacterales > Parvularculaceae > JBCDJH01. Next base: position 4,940 of record JBCDJH010000033.1, on the reverse strand, counting down.
GCGATAGGTTCAAAAACACGGCGACGTCCGCTTTCAAGCTGTGGGTCAGCTCCAATTGATAGGACGACATCTCCAGCACATAGACAGCGCCCCGGCGCAGCGGCGGCAGGGCGAGGCAGGCCGTTCCAATGTTTCCGCCCACCCGCACATCGACCCCGGCGGCGCGTAATAGATGGCCGATCAACTCCGTCGTCGTCGATTTTCCGTTGGTGCCCGTGACGGCAATGATCTTTGGGCGGTCCGCAGCCGGGGCGGCGTTCACCGCTTGGGCGAAAAGCTCTGTGTCGCCAAGAATGCGGACGCCGGCCGCTTTCGCCTTCGCCGCCACCTTGTGGGGCTTCGGATGGGTGTGGGGCACGCCAGGGCTGAGCGCGAGCGCGTCAAGCCGCTCCCACGGCCAAGCGTCGATTGGCGCGACGTCCGCTTTCGGGCCGATGGCGTTGCGGGCGGCCTCGCCATCGTCCCACGCGACCACATGGGCGCCGGCGGCGATCAACGCATCCACGGTCGCGCGGCCCGAAAGGCCGAGACCGAAAACGCCGACTTTTTTGCCCTGATATCCCGGCAGCGTGATCATTCTGGTCGGCGCGCCCTATCGCAGCTTCAATGTGGCGAGGCCAATTAAGGCGAGGACGACCGCGATGATCCAAAAACGGATGACCACGGTCGATTCCCGCCAGCCCAACTGTTCGAAATGATGGTGGATTGGCGCCATGCGGAAGACGCGCTTGCCCGTGAGCTTAAAGGACGCCACCTGAATGATGACGGACACGGCTTCAAGCACGAACAACCCGCCGACGATGGCCAGAACGAGTTCATGCTTGATCGCGACGGATATGGCGCCAAGCGCGCCGCCAAGCGCGAGCGAGCCCGTATCGCCCATGAAAATCATGGCGGGCGGCGCGTTGAACCAGAGAAAGCCGAGACCGGAGCCAACAAGCGCGCCGCAAATGATGGCGAGTTCTCCGACCCCCGGCACCGAGGTGATTTGCAAGTAATCCGAAAAGACCGCGTTGCCGACGAGATAAGAGATGAGCGCGAAGGTTGCGGCGGCGATCATCACGGGAACGATCGCAAGACCGTCGAGCCCGTCCGTTAGGTTCACGGCGTTTGAGAACCCAGCGATGACGACGGCGGCGAAGGGCACGAAGAACCAACCGAGATTGAGAAACAGATCCTTGAAAAATGGCACCGCCACGGCGGTCTCAATACCGGCGCGGCTGTCCGGCGTCGCGGCGAGCGTGTTCATGCAGGCCCAACCCGCCGCGATGGCGATGGCGAATTGCACGGCGAGCTTCGCCCGCGCGCTGACGCCGCCTGTGTTCTGTTTGGTGACTTTCAGGTAATCGTCCGCGAACCCGAGCGCGCCGTAGCTGAGCGTCACCAGAAGGACGATCCACACATATGTGTTGCCGAGATCGCCCCAAAGCAGCGTGCTGACGAAGACGCTGACGAGAATCAGCACGCCGCCCATCGTCGGAGTGCCTGCTTTCTCGATGATGTGGCTTTGCGGCCCGTCCTCCCGAATCGGCTGGCCTTTGCCCTGGCGCGCTCGCATCCAATCAATCAGGCTCGGCCCCAAAACAAACGCGATCAGGAGCGCCGTCATCACGGCGCCGCCCGTGCGGAACGTCAGGTAGCGGAAGACGTTGAAAATCTGGGCATGTTCGCTGAGAGGAACGAGAAAATAGTAGAGCATACTCGCGTCACTCCACCGGCGCCGTCGTCAGAGCCTCAATGATGAGACTCATTTTCGATCCAAGCGATCCCTTGGCCATCAGAACATCCCCATCCCGCAATTCTGCTTTCAGCGGTTCGATAAGGCCGTTCGAAGACTCTGCATAGTGGCCCCGGCGATCTTTCGGCAGCGCATCCCAAAGGCTCGCCATCAGCGGGCCAGCGGCGAAGACGAGATCCACATCCGCAGCGGCCACGGCCTCGGCGACGTCCGCATGCAGAGCGGGGCCGGTCTCGCCAAGTTCCAGCATATCGCCGAGGGCGGCGATGCGACGCCCCTCGCCCCGCGTGGGCGTCTCGCCGAGAAGCGAAAGCGCGGCGGCCATTGAGGCGGGGTTGGCGTTATAGCTTTCGTCGATCACCGCCACGCGCCCGCCGGCGATCTCGATATGCTGGGTGCGTCCGCGCCCTTCAGCGGCCTCCAGCGCCCCGAGGGCGGCGATCGCCGCCTCAAGGTCGCCCCCCAGCGCGTCGACGCCGGCGAGAACGCTGAGCGCGTTCAGCGCTTGGTGACGGCCGTGGGCGGCCAGCTGAAAGTCTATCGCTTCGCCGCGCCGCGCCGCTTTGACGATCATCCGGCCGTCCGTATCTCGCGAGGCGCCCAGCAGCCGATAGTCGGCGCCGGGATCTTCCCCGAACCCGACGACTTGTCCCGCGCCGCGCTCCACCGCCCGGCGCGAGAGCAGCGGCCAAAAGGGCGTATCGCGATTGATAATGGCGGTTCCGCCCGGCTTCAGACCGATGAAAATCTCTGCTTTCGCCTCGGCGATGCCTTCGAGATTCTTGAAGAACTCCAAATGCGCGGGCGCGATTGCAGTGATAATCGCCGCGTCGGGCTCCACAAGCGGGCAAAGATTGGCGATTTCGCCGGCATGGTTCATGCCGATTTCAAAGACGCCATAAGCGATGTCCGCCGGCATCCGCGCGAGGGTGAGCGGCACGCCCCAATGATTGTTATAGGACTTAACAGAGGCGTGGACGGCGCCGGACGCGCCGAGGGCGACCCGCAGCATTTCCTTGGCGCTCGTTTTGCCGACGCTTCCCGTGACCGCAATGCGCTTGGCGTGCGCGCGAGACCGCGCCGCGGCGCCCAAGGAACGCAGGCCTGAGAGCGTTTCATCCGTCATCACCAAAGGCGCGTTCTTTGGAGCGTCGCCTGGAATTTCGGAGACGAGAGCTGCGGCCGCGCCGGCTTCAAACGCCTTGGCAACAAAGGCGTGGCCATTGCGCGCGTCGCCGGTGAGCGCGACGAACAGATCGCCCGGCTCCAAGCTGCGCGTGTCGATGGAGACGCCTGTCGCCATCCATTCGTCCGCATCCTTCTCGCCATGCGCGCAGAGGAGACCGCCGGTCGCCCGCGCCACCTCCTCGGCTGTCCAAAGGGGCGGCGTCGTCTTTGCGCTGAGATCCGCCACATTGTCCGCCACTGGGTCAGCCATGGGCCTCTCCTTTTGCTCCGTCCGCGGTGATTTCGCCGATCGCGGCCCGCGCCACCGCGGCGTCGTCGAAGGCGTGCGCCGTATCGCCCACGATTTGCATCGTTTCGTGCCCCTTGCCGGCGATCAGGAGGATGTCGCCGGGCGCAAGCTCCGAGACGGCGTGCGAGATGGCCTCGGCCCGGTCGCCGATTTCGCGCAAAGCGCAGGCGCCCTTCACGGCGCCGACGCCGCTGAGGATGGCTGAACGAATGGACGCCGGCTCCTCGCTGCGCGGATTGTCGTCCGTGACGATGGCGACGTCCGCATGGGCCGCCGCCGCTGCGCCCATGAGGGGGCGTTTGGAGGCGTCGCGCTCCCCGCCGGCGCCGAACACCACCATAAGCTTGCCGGTCGCATGGGGCCGCGCCGCTTTCAGAGAGACGGCCAGCGCGTCCGGCGTGTGGGCGTAATCCACATAAATATGGCCGCCGCGCGCCGCGCCGACGGCCTCCATCCGGCCGCGCACGCCTTTCAACGCGCTGACCGCTGACAGAGCGCCGCGCAGGCTCAGCTCCGGATCAGCGGCGGAGGCGAGCGCCGCCGCGGTCAGCGCATTCTCAATCTGAAAGGCGCCGATAAGCGGCAGCGCCACCTCAATCGTCGCGCCTTCCGCCTCGATGCGCAGATCAAAGCCAGACCCCTGGCGACGCGCCTCCTCAAGCCGAACGTCGCGCCCGCCCGCGCCAACTTGGAGGGTGCGGACGCCGCGCTCGGCGCAGGCCGCCAGCGCGTCTTCAGCGCCGGCGCCGTCGCAATTTATGATCGCAGGAGCCCCATCCGGCAGCAATTCAGTGAAAAGACGAAGCTTCGCCTGCAGATAGTCCGTAAAAGTCGGGTGATAGTCGAGATGGTCCTGGGTGATGTTCGTAAAGGCGGCCGCCGCCAGGCGCACGCCATCGAGCCGGTGTTGGGCGAGGCCATGGCTGGACGCTTCGATCGCCGCGCGGTCGACGCCTGCGGCTTTTATCTCAGCGAGGATGTCTTGCAGCTCAACGGGGTCCGGCGTTGTGTGGGCGAGCGGGCGCGCATAGCCATCGGCGGCCGCGCCGAGGGTGCCGATCGCCGCAGCCTTGCGCCCGGTCGCCTCCCAGACCTGGCGTACGAACTGAGCGACTGACGTTTTGCCGTTGGTGCCCGTCACGGCGACGACGGTCTGTGGCTGCGCGCCGTAGAAGCGAGCCGCCATCAGCGCCAGGCGGCGCCTCGGGTTTTCGTCTCGAATGACAGGGATGGGCGCATCGCTTCCGATGTCGGCGCCGTGCGCCGCAAGAATGGCCGACGCCCCCGCCGCGATGGCTTGAGGGGCGAACCGCGCGCCATCCACCTTAACCCCCGGCAGCGCCGCGAAAAGGAAGCCGGGCTGGACCGCTCGGCTGTCGGCCGTGAGGCCAACAATCTGCGGCTCCTCTCCAGCCACCTGGCCCGCCTCTTCGCCCAGCAGCTCCGACAAGGGTAAGGATATGGCGGGCCGCGACATCAGTGCGCCTCCGCTCCAACCAAATCCGAATAAGCCGCCGGTGCGAGGCTCGGCGATATGGGGGCCGGCCCGCCCATCGCGTCCTTATAGGCGCGCCAGGTGGGCTGAACGCCGAGGACCGGGCCAAGCCGCTTAACGACAGAGGCCGCCACGGGCGCGGCGTTCCAACCAGCCGTCGCGTAACCATGGGTGCTTTCGTCCGCCTTCGGCTCATCAAGGGAAATCAGAGCCAGGTACTTCGGATCATG
>JBCDJH010000032.1:0-10718 GCA_038747965.1 Pseudomonadota bacterium | reverse complement strand
GACAGTGCGCGCGGAGCGACCTGCTTTCAGGGAGCTTAGCCTTACGCCGCCGCCGCGTTTTCTTCGGCGATTTGGGCCAACGCCTCGACGATGACGCGGGAGCCCTTGAGGCGCGCCGCCGCGTCCGGCCAATGGCGCATATAGACGATCTTCTGGTCCGGCCGGATCTTCACGTCATGCGGCGACTGGGCGACGAACTGGACGAGCCCCGCCGGGTTGGCGAATTCGTTGTTGCGGAAGCCGATGACGGCGCCCTTGGGCCCGGCATCCACCCGGTCGACGCCGGCGCGCCGGCACAGCGCCTTGATCTCGACGATCTTGAGAAGATGCTCCACCTCCTCCGGCGCCTTGCCGAAGCGGTCGACGAGTTCGGCGCCAAAGCCCTCGATCTCCTCCCGGGTCGCGAGGTCCGACAAGCGCCGGTAGAGCGACATGCGCACGTCGAGATCGGGCACATAGGTCTCAGGGATGAGAACCGCCGCGCCCAGATTGATTTGCGGCGACCATAGCTCGTCCGCCGCCGCCGCGCCGCCCTCGCGCAAGGCCGCCACAGCCTCCTCCAGCATATGCTGGTAGAGCTCAACGCCCACCTCTTTGACTTGGCCGGATTGCTCCTCACCCAAAAGATTACCGCCGCCGCGAATGTCGAGATCATGGCTGGCGAGGTTGAAGCCGGCCCCCAATGTGTCGAGGGACTGGAGCACCTTCAGGCGTTTCTCGGCGCTGGCGGTGAGCGTCTTCTTCGGCGGCGTGGTAAGATACGCGTAGGCCCGCGCCTTGGAGCGGCCCACCCGGCCGCGGATTTGGTAGAGTTGGGCGAGCCCGAACATATCGGCCCGGTGAACGATCAACGTGTTCGCTGTCGGGATGTCTAGGCCCGATTCGATGATGGTGGTGGAGACGAGCACCTCGTACTTGCCTTCATAAAAGGCGGTCATGATGTCTTCGAGTTCCGCGCCGCCCATTTGCCCATGGGCCAGGACGTATTTCACCTCCGGCACCTCGGCGGCGAGGAACTCGCCCGCCTCCTTCAGATCGGTGATCCGTGGACACACGTAAAAGGACTGCCCGCCGCGATAATGCTCCCTCAGCAGCGCCTCGCGCACCATCACCGCATCGAAGGGGCCAACGGCCGTGCGCACGGCCAGCCGATCCACCGGGGGCGTGGCGATAATGGAGAGATCGCGAATGCCGCTCATGGCGAGCTGCAAGGTGCGCGGGATGGGCGTCGCCGTCAGCGTCAACACATGGGTGTCGGCGCGGTAGGTCTTCAGGCGCTCCTTATGCTTCACGCCGAAATGCTGCTCTTCATCGACAATCAGGAGGCCGAGATCCCGGAACGTGATGGTTTTGGAGAGGAGCGCATGGGTGCCGATCACGATATCGACTTGGCCGTCGGCGACGCCCGCGCGCACTTCGCTGGCTTCCGCTCCGGTCACCAGGCGAGAGAGCTGCCGCACCTTGACGGGGAAGCCCGCAAAGCGCTCCGCGAACCCCTTATAGTGCTGGCGCGCGAGCAGCGTCGTCGGCGCGATGACCGCCACCTGACGGCCGGCCATGGCGGCGACGAACGCGGCGCGCAGGGCCACCTCCGTTTTGCCGAACCCGACATCGCCGCAGACGAGCCGGTCCATGGGCCGGCCTTTGCCGAGGTCCTCAAGTACGTCGGCGATGGCGGCTTCCTGGTCCTCCGTCTCCGGATAAGGGAAGCGGGCGCAGAATTCGTCATAGGCGCCGGAGGGCGGCGTCATCACCTCCGACGTCTTCATCTCGCGGGCGGCGGCGATTTTGATCAGCTCCTCCGCCATCATCTTGATCCGCTCGCGCAGCCGCGCCTTGCGCGACTGCCAGCCCGCGCCGCCGAGCTTGTCGAGCTGGAACGCCGGATCGTCGGAGCCGTAGCGGCTTAGGAGTTCGATGTTCTCGACCGGCAGATAGAGCTTGTCGCCGCCGGCATAGAGCACCCTCAGGCAGTCGTGGGGCGCCTCATGCACCTCCACCGCCTCCAGCCCGTCATACCGGCCCACCCCATGCTCCACATGCACAACCAAATCGCCAGCGGAGAGGCTTGACGCTTCGGTGAGAAAATTCTCCGCCCGCCGCTTTTTGGAGCGCCGGATCATCCGGTCGCCGAGAATGTCCTGTTCGGCGACGAGGGCGAAATCGTCCGCCTCCACCCCATGTTCGAGCCCCAGGGTGATCTGGCCGACGACGCCCTTGGGCTCGGCCTCAAAGGCGCGCCAATCGGTGAAGGGGGCGATCCGGGACAGCCCGTAATCGCCAAGCACGCTCGCCATCCGATCGGCGGAGCCCTCGGTCCAGGCGGCGACGGCGACGCGCTTGCCAGCCTTCTGCAGCGCCTCGATATGGGCGACGGCGGCTTCGAACACGTTGACGCCGTCCCCGCCCGCCCGCTCAGCGGCGAAGCTGCGGCCTTGCTTTGCGCCAAGATCGACGGCGCTCGCGGCGTCGGGCGCGGAGAAGGGCGAGAGAACCCGCAAGCGCTGCTCGGCGAGCAGCGAGGCGGCCTCCGCTTGGGCGAGATAGAGCTGCTCCGGCGGCAAAGGCTTATAGGCGGGCGCGGAGAAAGCGCTCGTGCGGGAGACGGAGGCGCGATCCTCCTTCCGGGCCGCGTAGTAGTCGCCAACAGAGGAGAGCCGCTCCTCCATCGCTTCTTCGGCGAGATGATCCAAGAACACGAGCGGCGCGTCGCCGCAATAGTCGAACAGCGTGTCCAGCCGTTCGTAGAACAGCGGCAGCCAATGCTCCATGCCCTGATGTTTGCGCACGGCGCTGATCGCCTCGTAGAGGGGATCGTCGTCCGTGACCGCGCCGAAGGCGGCCACATAGGCGGCGCGGAAGTGGGAGGCGCGCTCCTTATTCAGCAGCGCCTCGCTGACGGGCGCGAGATCGATAGCCTTCTGCTGGCCGATGGTGCGCTGGGTCTCCGCATCGAACGTGCGAATGGATTCCAGCGTGTCGCCGAACAGATCGAGCCGCAACGGCTGCTCCCCGCCCGGCGGGAAGATATCCACCAACCCGCCGCGGATCGCGAAGTCCCCCGGCTCGCGCACGGTGCTCGCGCGGGCGTAGCCATTGTCGGCGAGGTATCGGGTGAGCGCCTCCATATCGAGATGGGCGCCGGGCTTGGCGGCGAAGGCCGCGCTGAGCACGACGTCCTTCGGCGGCACGCGCTGGAGCAGCGCGTTCACCGTGGTGACAACGACAAGGGCGCCGTCGTCCGCGCCCCGGCGGGCGAGCAGGCTCAAGGCCGCCATGCGCCGGCTGGCGATGTCGGGGCTGGGGCTCACCCGGTCGTAGGGAAGGCAATCCCAAGCCGGGAACCGCACAACCGGCAAGTCCGGCGCAAAAAAGGCGAGCGCCTCCGTGAGCATGGAGGCGCGCCCCGCATCGCGCGCCACATGCACTGTGAGGCCGCCATCCGCCTTCGCTAGCTCCGCGACCGCCTGGGCGTCGACGCCCTCCGGCGCGCCCGCAAGGCCCAGCCGGCCCGACGTCTCAAGCAACCGTTTGCGGAATTGTCCGTTCATGGAGATTTAAGCGCCCCGGGTCGCCGGCGAATCCCCTTCGGCGAAGCGGAAGGCTTGCATCCGGCGCAGCATGTCAGTGTCGAAATTGGGCGGCGGGTCGGTGCGCCCCACAAGCCAGGCGTAGAGATCCTGGTCCGGCACTTCGAGGATGGCGGCGAAGTCCGCCGCCTCTTGGTCCGTAAAGGCTTCCAGATGCGCGTCGGCGAAGGCGCCGATGAGGAGGTCGGCTTCACGGAAGCCGCGATGGTGGGCGCGGTAGAGCAAGCGTTTGCGGTGGTCGTCCATGGCGCGCGGCCCCTCTCTCGGCGAAACAGATGCGGCGTCGGGTGAGAGCGGGGATATAGCGCCGCCGCCCGCTCCTGTCAGCCTCTGTCGGCGGGGAAAGGGCGCGGGCGCGCGCGCCAACCTTGCGGCGCGCGGGCGACGCGGCCAGGGTGCGGCCATGCGCCCTGAGATCCTTTTCCCCCTTTTTGCGCGAACGGACACGCTGAAAGGCGTCGGGCCGCGGCTCGCGACGCTGATCGCCAAGGTGGCGGGGCCGCAGGTTATCGATCTGTGTTGGGCCTTGCCGGCGGGCCTCATCGACCGCAGCGCCCGCCCCTCCGTGCAGGAGGCGGTCGACGGCGCCGTCGCCACCATCGACAACGTCGTTGAGCGACACGATCCCCCGCCGAACCGCCGCAGCCCCTACCGGGTGCGCTGCCAGCACGAAAGCGGCTTCCTCACCCTGGTCTTCTTCCGCCACAAGGAGGCTTATCTCCGCGAGGCCCTGCCCGAACGCGCGCGGCGCATCGTCAGCGGCAAGGCGGAGCGCTTTCAGGGGACGCTGCAAATGACGCATCCGGATTATATCTCCGACCCGGCGGCGCCGAAGCCGTTTCCGGATATGGAGCCTATCTACCCCCTCACCGCCGGCCTCACCCAAAAGACCATGGCGAAAGCCGCGCGCGGCGCCGTGGCGCTGGCGCCGGAGCTTGAGGAGTGGATCGATGGAAGCCTGCGCGCGCGGGAAGGCTGGCCGGCTTGGCGGGAGGCGTTGCGGCGCGCCCATGCGCCCGAGACGCCCGCCGACCTGAAACCGGAGGCCCCCGCCCGCGCCCGCCTCGCCTTTGATGAGCTGCTCGCCAATCAACTCGCGCTCGCCTTGGTGCGACGCCAACGCACGCGCCTACGCGGACGGGCGTTTCCTTTGGACCGCAGCTTGCGCGCCCGGGCGGAAGCTGCGCTGCCCTTCCAGCTCACCGCTGCGCAACACAGCGCGCTGGCGGAGATCGACGGCGATATGGCGGCCGACAGGCGGATGGTGCGCCTGCTGCAAGGGGACGTCGGCTCCGGCAAAACGGTGGTGGCGCTCCTCGCCGCCCTCACCGCGATTGGCGCCGGCGCCCAAGCCGCCCTCATGGCGCCGACAGAGATTCTCGCCCGCCAACATTTTGAGGGGCTAGAGCCGATTTGCGAGACGCTCGGCGTCACGCTCGCCCTCCTCACCGGACGGGACAAAGGCGCGGCCCGGGGCGAGAAACTCGCCGCCCTCGCCAGAGGGGAGACGCGGCTTCTCATCGGCACACATGCGCTGTTCCAGGGCGATGTCGCCTTCGCCGATCTCGGCCTCGCCATTGTCGACGAACAGCACCGCTTCGGCGTCCATCAACGGCTTGCTTTGTCGGAGAAAGGGGCGCGGGCGGACCTTCTAGTGATGACGGCGACGCCCATCCCGCGCAGCCTCGCCCTCACCGCTTATGGCGACATGGACGTCTCGCAAATCCGCGAAAAGCCGCCAGGACGCAAACCTGTGGACACCCGCGCCCTGCCCCTGAGCCGTCTGGAGGAGGTGGCCGAGGGCGTGCGGCGCGCCGCGGCGCGCGGGGAGCAAATCTACTGGGTGTGCCCGCTGGTTGAGGAATCCGACGTCAGCCCGCTGACGGCCGCCGAGGACCGGGCCGCCTCTCTCGCCGAGCTGATGCCCGGCCAAGTGGGCCTCGTCCATGGCCGCATGGCGGCGGCGGAGAAGGACGCGGCGATGGAGGCGTTCCTCGCCCGCAAGCTCAGCGTTTTGGTGGCGACGACGGTGATTGAGGTAGGTGTCAACGCGCCGAACGCCTCCATCATGGTGATCGAACATGCGGAGAATTTCGGCCTCGCCCAGCTGCACCAACTGCGCGGGCGGGTCGGCCGGGGGGAGCGCGCCTCCTCCTGCCTTCTCCTCTATAAGCCCAACATCGGCGACACCGCCAAGGCGCGGCTGCGGATCCTTCGGGAGACGGAGGACGGCTTTCGCATCGCGGAAGAGGATCTGCGCTTGCGCGGCGCGGGCGAGCTTCTGGGCGTCCAACAAAGCGGCCTCGCCCAGTTCCGCCTCGCGGATCTCCCGGCCCATGACGGCCTCCTGGCGATGGCGGGCGACCACGCCAAACTGATCCTCACCCGGACCCCCGATCTCGCCGGACCCGACGGCGAAGCCGTCCGCACCCTCCTCTACCTCCACGGCCGCGACGAAGCGGTGAAACTGTTGCGGTCGGGGTGAGAGCCCGTCATTCGATAAAGGAACTTTCAATGTTCATTAAACAAATTTTTACGCTGTTTGCCATTGCAAGTTGTGCGCCCGGGCCATCTGTGCAACCTGTTCGTATAGGCGAGTTTCTAACGGGTGATATTCTGATGACGGAAGACCCCACGGTTCCGACTGAGATCGAGCACTTGGTCGAGTATATTATTGTCGATGGTCAGCTTGAGGAGCGATACAATCACATTGTTTATTCGTTTCAAGCGGAGAACTCTCACATCTCAGCGCGGACCTATCTAGATGAGATCGATACTGTTTCAGTCTTTGGGCCTTTCGGTGGGCCGCACGGCAACGAGAAGATCTCTGATGATGAACATTTCGATAATGTTCTTGGATATCTGAAACGACGCTTTTTTCGGATTGATGTGCTGGGAGACAGCGATACAGGCTATGTCACTATCTGGCCCGAACGAGCGGGACCGTCGCATTAAGCACACCGTTCAAAAAGCAGCCCTTACGTCCTTTAACGGGATAAACATCCGCGTCGGCCGGCTCGGCAGCTTCATGAATCCGAGATCTTCGTAGAACCGCGACCGACGTTCGACCGCTAACGGCCCGCCGTCCTCAAGAACATCAAGGACCACGAACTTCAATCCAATAACGCTCGATGTGTGCGCGGCTTTTCTCAGTCCATCAACCATAAGAGCTTGGCCGATCCCTCCGCCTTGCCGAGCGCGGTCGACGCCTATCATCGAAAGATAGAGACAAGGCGCAGCGCCGTGCCGCGGCGCATTCCGCGCGGCGGCCGGAGGGAGATCGCTGGCGACAATAGAATGAGCGTTTACGGAGTAAAACCCCAAGACTGTAGCGTTCCCGCTCTCCACAGCGACATAGACGCGCGTGAAGTCGCCCTTCTGATGCTTCTTAGCCGAACGTTTCAGGTAATTGTCGATACGTTCATAACCACAAGAAAACGCCGTTCGATCATGTCGATCGGGGTCGAACGGTTCAATCTTGAAGGGACGCTCGTCGCCAGCGTTAGTCAGGGTCGGCAACGAGTTCGCGGTAGTTCGACACCGCTTTTTTGAGAGCGTCCGTCGGCGCCGGATCGCTGTCGAGCCCCGCAAGGATGGCGTCATACTCTTCCGCCGACACCACAGTTTGCTGGTGATCGCGAACAACCTCGCGGGCGCGTTCATAAGCGACGCTGGTCACAAAACCCGTCTCATCCACGCCGAGCAAAGCGGCCGCATGTTGGATTTCGGCCTTAACGCGCGCCTTGGTCCGTTGCTCCATACGCGCGGTTTTCGGTTCGTCTATCGCCGCGGCGCTATCGGTGAACGTCAACATAAGCTAGCTCCTTGCGTATTATGTACGGCAATTCACCGGACAAATCAAGGGCGTCGCCCTGGTCAGAGCGTTCGTAAAAATCGCCAGATCTATCGCTCGCCAACAGGCTCTAAAGGTTCCAAAGCCACCGCCGGCGGGGCTTGGCGGGTGGTCTCCTCCAGCTTTGAGGCGTCGAACGGCGGGGTGACGATGCCGGCGGAGATCACCATTTTCGCGGCCTCTTCGACGGTCATGTCGAGATCGATCAGCTCTTCCCGGTCGACGAACAGCAGGAAGCCGGAGGTGGGGTTGGGCGTCGTCGGCAGGAACACACAGACCACGTCGGAATCCGTACGCGCTTGAATCTCGCCCTTGCCGTCGGTGGTGATGAAGGCGATGGCGAAGACGCCCTTGCGGGGGTACTCGATCAGCGCGACGTCCTTGAAGGACATGGCGTTCGATTCAAACACCGTCTCAAAGATTTGTTTCAGCGTGCCGTAGATCGTCCGAACCACAGGCATGCGGTCGACGATGCGCTCCCCGAATTTCAGGATCGAGCGGCCGAACAGGTTGCGGGTGAGCATCCCGAGGAGCGTGAGCCCGATGATGGCGACCACCACGCCGAGGCCGGGGATGGTAAAGGGCAGATAGGTCTCAGGCTGAATGCGCGCCGGCAAGCGGTCCAGCAACGGCACGACAACGCTGTCCACATAGCGCACGAACATGGTGACGAGGACGAAGGTGATCCCGATCGGGGCCGCCACCACGACGCCGGTGAGAAAACTCGCCCGCAGACGGCTCACCAGGGGCTGGCGTTTGCCCGGCACAATCAAGTGGGCGTCGTCAGAGCGGTTGGACTTCGACATAGGCGGTCGGCCTCACAATCGTGGTTTCGCGGCGCGGCCAAACCCGGCGCGCCTCCGCGCAGCGCCCCCTCCATCATCATGGGCGGCGAGTTCGGCGGAAGTAAGGGCGTGAGCAGCAAGCGGACACGGCGCCCGCATAACGAGAAATCAGGCGCCTCGACTTCGTTTATAGCGCGGTTCCGCAGCTGCGGCAGTTAAACTCTGCGGGAGCTTCGGCTAGGCTTCACTCGTCGCCGCGTGAGCGGCGTTGAGCGGGAGGGGACGGTGTCCAAAAAGGCGCGCTTTACAGCGACGGCGATCGCCGCCTTCGCGCTGGCCGCCTTGAGCCTCGCCGTGGCGGTCGCCTTCATGGCGCAGGACAGCCTCTTTCGCCTGGCCTCAACCCCCCGCGGCGTTGACGCAGGAACGCCGCCGCCCATTCCAAACTATGAGAGCGCCGAGGCGTGGATCGCCAAGCCCGAGGCGCCGTCGGGCCGGCCGATCGTCTTCTACGTTCACTCGACCACTTACTACGCCGCGAAAGGGTGGAACGCCGCATTTGACGGCGCTGAGGCCAGCGCCGCCGCGCGGGGCGTGGCCGCGCCGCCCCAGGCAGGCCTGATGACGGGCTTCGCCGATCTTTATGCGCCCCATTATCGCCAGGCCACTTTAGCGGCCATGTTGGGCGGAGGCGAAGCGGCGGAAGCGGCGCTGCAGCTTGGTTATGAGGATGTCGCGGCGGCGTTCCGGGTGACGCTCGCCGCCGTCGATCAGGGCGAAGCGCGGCCGTCGATCATTCTCCTCGGCTACGGACAGGGCGGCCTGCATGTGCTGCGGCTGCTCCAGGACTACTTCGAGAACTCGGCCCTGCGCAGCCGGCTCGCCGGCGCCTATGTCGTCGATCATCCAACGCCAGCGGACCTCAACGACGTCGTGTTGCGCTCGATTCCGATTTGCGAAGAGCCGCGCGCCGTTCGATGCCTCGCCGCTTGGATGGGCGTGGACCACCGGGATCGCTCAGAAATGCGGCGCTTGCGGGATCGCTCCGTCGCGTGGAGCATCCATGGCCGCACCGACCCGACCAAAGGGCGCCCGCTCATCTGCGTGAACCCGCTCAGTTGGACGCGCACCGGCGACTACGTGCCCCCGGCGCTCCATCTGGGCGCAGCGCGGCTCGGCGGCGCAGCCGAAGCCGGCTCAAAGGGCGGCGACGCATTGGCGTTTTCTGGCGGCGCGGAGGCGCTCAGCCGCAGCCTTGTCGTGCGGCCGGAACTTGTGGGCGCGCGCTGTGTCGACGGGATCCTCGCCATGGACCGGCCCGCTCGGAAAGACGCGCCCTCGGCCTCCACCTTTGGAGCGCGCTGGAAGACCCGGCCCTTCGCCCCCTTCGCAGCCGATATAGCCCGCAACGCCCAAGACAGGCTGGCTGCGCTTGACCAAGTCCGCATTGAAGAGACCTTCGCGCCGCCGATGGACGATGTGGTCATCGACATCATCGACAGCCCGGTCAACAAGGTGCCAGATTAGCGCCGCGCGGCCCCGCGCCGTTTCTGATTCGCCGCTCCCCAACCGTCAATCCTGAGGCTCCTATGAAACCTCTCCGCAAAGTCGTCATTCCCGTCGCCGGCCTTGGCACCCGAGTGCTGCCCGCCACCAAAACCATCCCGAAGGAGATGCTCACCGTCGTCGACAAACCGCTCATCGACTACAATTTGGCGGAGGCCAGGGAGGCCGGGATTGAGCATTTCGTGCTGGTGAATGGGCGCGGCAAGACCAGCATTGAGGACTATTTCGACCACGCCTTCGAGCTAGAAGCGACGCTGGAGGCGAAGAAGAAAACCGCCATTCTTGAGCAACTGCAGGCGTCGCAGCCGCAGCCCGGCGAAGTCAGCGCCGTGCGGCAACAGCGGCCCCTCGGGCTCGGCCACGCCGTCTGGTGCGCGCGGGACATCATCGGCGATGAGCCCTTCGCCGTTTTGCTCCCCGATGAAATCGTCACCGCACGGCCGGGGTACCTCGCGCAGATGGTGGAGGCCTACAACAAGACCGGCGGCAACCTCGTCGCGGTGGAAGAAGTGCCGAACGAGGAGACGAAGAAGTACGGTGTCATCAAACCAAAGGACCGCAACGGAAATCTCATCGAGATGACGGGCATGGTGGAGAAACCAGACCCGGCGGACGCCCCTTCGAACTTCCGCATCATCGGCCGCTATGTTCTGCAGCCGGAGATCTTCCCGCTGCTCGCCGAACAATCCGCCGGCGCCGGCGGGGAAATCCAGCTCACTGACGCGATGGACAAGCTGATGGCCTCCCAGCCCTTCCACGCCGTCATCTGCGAAGGCGCAATCTACGATTGCGGCTCCAAGATCGGTTGGCTCAAAGCAAATGTGAGCGTCGCCTTGGAGCGGGACGATTTGCGGGAGGAGTTTGCTGAGTTTCTGAACCGCTTGCCCGCCTGAAGACGGCCCGGGCGATCGTCTGCGTATTTGT
>JBCDJH010000031.1:0-10948 GCA_038747965.1 Pseudomonadota bacterium | reverse complement strand
GCGACGTCCTCACCATCAGCACCCCCACCGTGGCGCAGCTTGAGTAAAGCGACTTTATGATCCTCTAGCGCCGTTTGCGTCTGACATGGTTCAGGTTTGGGGCTGCAAACGGCTCTAATCGTCGCGTGACGGAACGTCCGGCTCCTGAACGGGGGCGGTCTCGTCTGCGGGCTCGCTCGGAGCCTCCAGAGCGCTCTCGGTCGCAGGCGCTTCTTCTATCGGAGCACTGATCGAGGGCGCCGCGCCATCCTCGACGGTCGCGCCGTCTACGACCTCTCCGCTCGCAGAGGCGGCGTCATCGGCTGGCGCCGCCGCTGGCGCAGGCGCGTCCGTGGGCGACGCATCGGCGGCCGGGATCAGTTCTCCGATACAAGAAGCGCTTGAGACCGAGGGCGCTCTGGAGGCTCCGAGCGAGCCTGCAGACGAGACGGCCCCCGTGCAGGAGCCAGACGTTCCGTCAGGCGACGATTAGAGCCGCTTGTAGCCCCTAACCTGAACCATTTCAGACGCAAACGGCTCTCAGTCTTTGTGTGCCCGAACTGCGGACGCGAAACCGGTGATCTGCTTACGCTGCAATTCGCTCTAGTGGACGATAGCGGCGGCCGTCTTTTGCGCAACATCTTCAGCGGTGACGCCGGGGGCCGTTTCCACGATGCGGATGCCGCCCTCGGTGACGTCGAAGACGCCGAGATCGGTGATGATGCGGTCCACGCACGCCTTGCCGGTGAGCGGCAGAGTGCACTCTTTCAGGATCTTGGGCTCGCCCGCCTTGTTGGTGTGATCCATCACCACGACGACGCGCTGCACGCCGGCCACCAAATCCATGGCGCCGCCCATGCCCTTCACCATCTTACCGGGGATCATCCAGTTCGCCAGATCGCCATCGCCTGAGACTTCCATCGCCCCTAGGATCGCTAGATTGATATGGCCGCCTCGGATCATTCCAAAACTGTCGGAGGACGAAAAGTAAGAGGATTCCGGAAGTTCCGTCACCGTCTGTTTGCCGGCGTTGATGAGGTCGGCGTCTTCTTCGCCGGGATAGGGGAAGGGGCCCATCGCCAGCATTCCGTTCTCGGACTGCAGCACCACATCCATGTTCTCGGGGATGTGGTTGGCGACGAGGGTCGGAATGCCGATCCCCAGGTTCACATAAAAACCGTCTTCCAGCTCAACGGCGGCTCTGGCCGCCATTTCGTCTCTGCTCCAGGGCATTATTTGCTCTCCCGCTCAGAATTGGTGACGAACTCGATCTTCTTCGGCTCTGTCGCTTTCACGATCCGCTGCACGAAGATGCCGGGCGTGTGGATGTGATCAGGATCGATCTCGCCCTTCGGCACAATCTTCTCCACTTCCACCACGGTGACTTTGCCGGCGGTCGCCATCATCGGATT
Organism: Pseudomonadota bacterium; assembly: GCA_038747965.1. GTDB lineage: Bacteria > Pseudomonadota > Alphaproteobacteria > Caulobacterales > Parvularculaceae > JBCDJH01. The sequence continues at coordinate 9,557 of JBCDJH010000031.1, read as the reverse complement.
GAAGTTGCGCGCTGTCTTGCGGAAAACGAGATTGCCTTCCTCGTCGGCGATTTCGGCCCGGACGAGCGACAGATCGGCGACGATGCCGCGCTCAAGGATGTAGGTGTCGCCGTCGAACTCTTTGTGCTCCTTCCCGTCGGCGATCACGGTGCCGACGCCGGTGCGGGTGTAGAAGCCGGGAATGCCGGCGCCGCCGGCGCGCAAGCGCTCCGCGAGGGTGCCCTGGGGCGCAAACTCCAGCTCCACATCGCCAGCAAGGAAGGCGGCCTCAAAGCCTTTGTTGTTGCCCACGTAAGAGGAGATCATTTTCTTGATTTGCTTGCTCTCGATCAGCCGGGAGAGCCCGACGCCATCGATGCCGGCGTTGTTCGAGGCGACGGTGAGGCCGGTGACGCCCGTGTCCGCCAGCGCGTAGATGAGGCCTTCCGGCATGCCGCATAGGCCGAAGCCCCCGCACGCCACGATCATGTTGTCGGAGCACACCCCCTCTAGGGCGGCGGCCGGGCTGTCATACACCTTTTGCGTCATCTCGCTGTCAGTCTCTCGTTGGAATGGCCTTGCGGGGCGCACCTTACTGCATAGCCGATGGAATAGGCGAGCCTTCGCGCGCGCGAAAGCTAGAGCGGCGTCAGTCGGCCTTGAGGGAGCAGAGAATCGTCTCCGCGGCCATGTCGGCCAGCTCATCGCGCGCCACCGGCCCGGTTGGCCGATACCAGGTGTGCGTCCAGTTCAGCATGCCGAAATAGAGCATCACTTTCACACGCATCCGGCCGTGATCGGCGGCGAGATCGGGGTTGAGCGCGCCCAGCAGACTTTCAACTCTGTCTAAGAGCGTGCGCTGTTTTTCAACGATGGCCTGGCGCTCTTCGGCTGGCAGGGACGGGAGCTCGTAGAGCAGAACCTTCTGCGAATCGGCCGCGCCCACATATTGGTCGAGAAGGCTGCGGCTGAGCGCGCGAAGCTGCGCGTCCGGCGGATCTGAAGCGTCGACCTGGTCCAGCGCGGCCTGAAGGGCTTCGACGTGGTCGTTCATGACGTCGAACAGGATCGCCTCTTTGGAGGCGTAGTAGTGGTAGATGAGCGACTTTGAGACGCCGCAGACGGAAGCGAGGTCCGAAATCGAGGCGCCGACGAAGCCGCGTTCTGCAAACAGTTTTGCGGCGTGTTCGGTGATCGCCAGTCGTTTTTTGCCGTAGTCCGCGGCCTGCGTTCGCGCCATTCAGTCCTTGACCTTACCCCTCGCGCGCGGTTTGGGGCCGCTCCGGCCAGCCCCGCACGCGGCGTTGTGCGGCCGCCTTATTCCTCCGCAATGACGAGCGTGACAAGACCCTTCGCGAAATTGGCGAGGTCTTGACCTACCGCCTTATTCTCCGGGGAGGCCATCGCCGCGTCGAATGTCGCCTTGTCCGGGAAGCACAGCTCGGCGATCAGGAAGTAGGCGGGCTCACCGCCGAAAGGATCGGCCGTCACGCGGTTGACGCGCGCTGCGGCAAGCCCCGGCACTTTCTCAACCAAGGGAATATGCGTTTCTTCGTAGTACCGCATGAACGCCTCGACGTCGTCGGGCTTCTTGTAGAGGGCGAAGAGCTTGTGCATGGCGCGTCCCTATTGGCGTCTTGGGGGCTAAGATTTCGGGCGAAGATCGCGAATGCGCTGCGCTTTGCCCACGGATCGGTCGATTGTCTCCGGCTCGACGACGGTGACGGACACGCTGACGCCGATATGAGTCTTGATGCGGCTTTTGAGGGCCTTGTCGGCGCCGCAGCCCATCGCATCCGACGCGCTGGAGCGCGCCTCCACTTCGACGGCGAGTTGGTCCATCCGGTCCGGCCGGGTGATCTCCAGCATGTAGTGCGGCGCCAGCGCCTCAACCGCCAGGATGTGTTCTTCGATCTGAGTTGGGAAAACGTTCACGCCCCGGATAATCATCATATCGTCAGACCGGCCGGAGATGCGCTCCATACGGCGCATCGGCCGGGCGACGCCGGGCAGAAGGCGAGAGAGGTCCCGCGTCCGGTAACGGATGACGGGCATCGCCTCCTTGGTGAGGGAGGTGAAGACGAGTTCTCCGAGTTCGCCGTCGGCCACCGGTTCGCCCGTTTGCGGGTCGATAATCTCCGGGTAGAAATAGTCTTCCCAGATCGTCGGGCCGTCCTTGGTTTCCACGCATTCGCTGGCGACGCCTGGGCCCATCACCTCCGACAGGCCATAGATGTCGACGGCTTGAATGTCGAACGCCTCTTCAATCTCCTGGCGCATGGCGTCCGTCCAAGGCTCGGCCCCAAAGATGCCGATCTTGAGGGAGCAGGCGCGCGGGTCTTTGCCTTGCCGCCGGAATTCATCAAGGATCGACAGCATGTAGCTCGGCGTCACCATGATAACGTCCGGCTCGAAATCGCCGATGAGCTGCACTTGCTTCTGCGTTTGCCCGCCGGACATGGGGATGACGGCGCAGCCCAGCGCCTCGGCCCCGTAATGCGCGCCCAGCCCGCCGGTGAAAAGGCCGTACCCGTAGGCGACATGCACCTTCATGCCTGGCCGTCCGCCGCCCGCGCGGATGGAGCGCGCCACCACATGGGCCCAAGCGTCCAAATCGTTTTTCGTGTAGCCGACTACAGTGGGCTGGCCCGTCGTGCCGGAGGAGGCGTGGATGCGCGCCACCTTGTCCATCGGAACCGCGTAGAAGCCGAACGGATAATGCGCCCGCAAATCCGACTTGGCGGTGAACGGGAACTTGGCGAGATCGCTCAGCGTTTGAAGATCGTCCGGCGTAACCCCGGCGGCGTCGAAAGACGCACGGTAGGGCTTTGAGTTTTCATACGCATGCCGCACGCTCCATTTGAGGCGGTCAAGTTGCAGGGCGCGCAACTCGTCAATGGACATGCGTTCCGTGTCGTCGAGCAGGGGCGTATAGTCGCTGTTCGTCATATTTCTTCTTTCTACAGCGCGTTCATGGTGAGGAGATCGTAAGTCGCGACATCTTCCCCATCCTGGTTGGTGACGAGAACGTCCCAGCGCACCTCGCCGTACTCGTCATTGCGTTTCTTTTTGGACTTGGCGGTGAGACGCACTTTGACCGCGTCGCCGGGGGAGACAGGGGTGAGGAACCGCAGATTGTCTAGGCCGTAATTGGCGAGCACGGGGCCGGGCTCCGGATCGACGAACAGTCCGGCGGCGAAGGAGAGGATCAAATAGCCGTGCGCCACACGGCCCGGGAAGAACGGGTTCGCCTCGGCCGCCGCCTGGTCCATATGGGCGTAAAAGGTGTCGCCGGTGAAGTTCGCGAAGTGCTCGATATCCTCCAGCGTGATGGTGCGCTCGGCCGTGTGGATCGTTTTGCCGAGTTCGAGTTCGGTGAAGGAAAGCCGGAAGGGGTGCGGCGCCTCCGCCGGGGCGGCTGAGCCCGTCATCCACTGATTGGCGACGCCGCTCAGAATGTCCGGCGAGCCTTGGACGGCGGTGCGTTGCATGTAGTGTTTGACGCCGCGCACGCCGCCCATTTCCTCGCCGCCGCCGGCCCGGCCGGGGCCGCCATGGACGAGCACAGGCAACGGCGATCCGTGTCCGGTCGATTCCTTGGCGCTGTCCCGATTGATGATCGCCATCCGCCCGTGATAGGCGCCGGCTTCCATCACAAACTGGCGAGCCACTTTCGGGTCGTGGGTGAACAGCGACATCACAAGCGAGCCGTCGCCGCGATTGCAGAGCTGCACGGCGTCCTCAATGTCCTTATACGGCATGAGCGTCGCCACGGGGCCAAACGCCTCCACCTCATGGACGGTCTTCGCCTCCCACGGATTGGCGCAGCGCAAAAGGATCGGCGAGATAAACGCGCCGTCTTGCGCCGTGTCGCCAAGGATCTCCACCTTGTTCGGGTCGCCAAAAATGATGTCCGCTTCCCGCGCCAATTCGGTGACTTTGGCGCGCACATCTTCGCGCTGGCCGTGGCTGACGAGCGCACCCATGCGCACGTCCTCGCGGTCCGGGTCGCCAACGGTGATTTTCCCAAGCCGCGCCGCGAGCGCCTCTTCGGCGGCCGGCAAAAGCGCCTCCGGCACAAAGGCGCGGCGAATGGCCGTGCATTTTTGGCCGCACTTCACCGTCATCTCACGGACGACCTCTTTGATGAAGAGATCGAACTCCGGCGAGCCGGGCTCGGCGTCCGGCCCCAGCGCGGACGCGTTGAGCGAGTCTTGCTCAGCGATAAACCGAACGCTCCGCTCCGCGATCACAGGGTGGGTGCGGAGCGAATTGGCGGTCGCTGCTGAGCCGGTGAAGGAGACGACGTCCTGTCCGGTGAGATGGTCGAAGAGGTCGCCTGGGCGGCCGACTATCAGCTGCAGCGCCCCGTCCGGCAGGCGGCCTGTCTCCAGCATAATGCGCACAGCGGCTTCGGTGAGATAGGCCGTGGGCGTCGCCGGCTTGACGATGGCTGGAACGCCGGCGAGCAGCGTCGGCCCCAGCTTCTCCAACATGCCCCAAACGGGGAAGTTGAAGGCGTTGATGTGCAGCGCGAAGCCCCTGAGCGGCGTGTAAACATGCTGGCCGAGGAAGGTTCCCTCGCGGGAGATGCGCTCCGGCTCGCCATCGACGAGCACATAATCGTCGGGCAACTCCCGGCGGCCTTTCGATGAGGTGGAGAACAAAGTGCCGGCGCCGCCTTCGATGTCGATCCACCCGTCTTTGCGGGTCGCGCCGGTGTGGGCGTTGAGGGCGTAGAGCTCCTCTTTCCGGTCCATCAGGGCCTTGGCGAGGTCTTTGAGGATGTAGGCGCGTTCATGGAACGTCAGCTTACGCAGCGCCGGGCCGCCAACGTTGCGAGCGTGATCGGCCATGGCCTTAAAGTCCAAACCGCCCGATCCCGCCCGCGCGACCGTTTGGCCGGTGACGGCCGACGGCACGTCGCGTAGATCGCCGGCGCCTTCCACCCAGGCGTCGGATGCATAGTTCTTCAGCGTCATGATGGACATGCGCAGCTCTCCTTCGGTGCGGACTATTGGCCCGTAAATGCGGGCTTTCTCTTGTTCAAGAACGCATCGACGCCCTCTTGATAATCGGCGGTGCGGCCGAGCGCGCGCTGCGCGTCGCGCTCGTGATCAAGCTGGGCGTCGAGCGTGCGCCCAAACGCGGTGCGGATGGCTTGTTTGGTGGCGGCGAGGCCCTTCGTAGGCGCGGCTGCGAATTTCGCCGCCAGCGCTCCAGCTTCATCCATCAAAGCGTCGTCATCGACCGCTTTCCAGATCATGCCCCAATCCGCCGCGGTCTCGGCCATCACGGGCTCGCCGGTGAGCGCCAGCCCGAGCGCGCGGGTTTGGCCGATGAGACGCGGCAGCGTCCAGGTGCCGCCGGAATCAGGGACAAGGCCGATATTGGCGAAGGACTGAATGAACTTCGCGCTTTTCGCGGCGATCACCACATCGGCCGCGAGGGCGATGTTCGCGCCCGCGCCGGCCGCCACGCCATTCACCGCGCAGATGACGGGCATCGGCAAACTCGTCAGTGTGCGAATGAGGGGATTGTAGCGCTCCTCTAGGGATTCGCCGAGATCCGTCGCCTCGCCGCCGGGCGTCACCGCCCGATCGGAGAGGTCTTGGCCGGCGCAAAATCCGCGGCCGGCGCCCGTGAGGACGAGCGTGCGGATGGACGGGTCGCGCTGAACGGTGTCCAGCGTCTCACGCAACTCGCCATGCATTTGTACAGTGAAGCTGTTTAGGCGGTCCGGCCTGTTGAGCGTGATGCGCGCGGCGCCGTCGCTCACGTCGAAAAGCAGCGTTTCCAAGCGGTCCACTCCCTGTTTCGGCGCGCCCGGCGCCGCCATTTCGCGCCGTCTTGAGCTGCGACGTTCTGCCCCCTATAAGATAGAACGAGTGGTCGGTCAATTAACTCGAACGCGTTTGGAGACTCTCATTCAATGGCTCAACCAACGCAGGCGGATGAAAAAGCGCGCGCCATCGCTGAGCATATGCATGCGCGCGAAGGCACTTCTCCCGCGTGGGGGCTTAAGATTGAAGAGGTTTGGGAGGGCGGCGCCCGCGTTTCCATGCGGCTGAAGGACGAGATGCTCAACGGCTATCGCAACGCCCATGGCGGAATGATATTCGCCCTCGCCGATACGGCGTTCGCTTATGCGTGTAACTCGCGCAATCAGATGACCGTCGCCCAGCAGGCTTCAATCTCCTTTCTGTCGCCCGGCGCGCCCGGCGAAAAGCTGACCGCTGAAGCGCGGGAGGAGGGGACGGCGGGGCGTTCCGGCGTTTATGTTGTGAAAGTGACGGGCGAAGACGACCGCGTGGTCGCCATGTTCCAGGGCCTCTCGCGGTCGTTGGGACGCGCCGTTATCGAAGACGACGAATAGGGCGGCGCGCCGCATAGATGCCGGTCGTTTACCGCGCCGGCGCATAGAAAAGGAATTGAGCACATGTCCGATGCGTTTATCTGCGATGCGGTTCGCACGCCGATCGGCCGGTATGGCGGCGCGCTTTCTGCGGTGCGGGCGGATGATTTGGCCGCCGTTCCGATGCGCGCGCTGCTAGAGCGCAATCCGGGCCTCGCTGACGCCCCGATCGACGACATCATCTATGGCTGCGCCAATCAGGCGGGCGAAGACAATCGCAACGTCGCCCGCATGGCGGCCCTGTTGTCGGGCTTTGGCGAGAAGACGCCGGGGACAACGGTCAATCGCCTTTGCGGTTCGGGCATGGACGCCGTCACGATGGCCGCGCGCGCGATCAAAGCGGGCGAGGCTGATTTGATGATCGCAGGCGGCGTTGAATCGATGTCCCGCGCGCCTTTCGTGATGGGCAAAGCGGATGCGGCGTTTTCCCGCAAGGCTGAGGTCTTCGACACCACAATCGGCTGGCGCTTCATCAATCCCGTGTTGAAAGAGCAATACGGCGTCGATTCCATGCCGGAGACCGCGGAAAACGTGGCCGAGGATTTCAACGTCAGCCGCGATGATCAGGACGCGTTCGCCGTGCGCAGCCAAGAGCGCGCCGCCGCCGCCCAGGAAAACGGCCGGCTCGCTGCGGAGATCACGCCGGTCCGGGTGCCGCGCCGCAAGCAGGACGATCTGGTGGTGGAGCGCGATGAGCATCCCCGCGCCACCAGTCTTGACGCGCTGTCGGGTCTGCGCCCCATCGTCAAGGCGGGCGGTACGATCACTGCCGGCAACGCCTCGGGCGTCAATGATGGGGCGGCGGCTTTGATTGTCGCCTCGGAAGCCGCGGTTGAGCGCTACGGGCTGACCCAGAGGGCCCGATTTGTGGCGGGGGCCGTCGCCGGCGTGCCGCCTCGCATTATGGGCTTCGGTCCCGCGCCGGCGTCGAAGGCGGCGCTCGCCAAGGCGTCTCTCTCCCTCAGCGATGTCAGCGTTATGGAGCTGAACGAGGCTTTCGCCTCCCAGGCTCTCGCCACATTGCGGGATCTCGGCCTGCCGGATGATGCGGAGCATGTGAACCCCAATGGCGGGGCCATCGCCCTCGGCCATCCGCTCGGCATGTCGGGGGCGCGGCTTGTCCTTTCCGCGACGGAAGAGTAGCAACAGCGCGGTGGGCGCTATGGCCTGTGCGCCATGTGCATCGGCGTCGGCCAGGGCATCGCCTGCGTGCTCGAAAAAGTCTAACGCACCGTCCAAAAAATTAATTGACCGTGCGGTCGGTTTATTTTATACACCCAATGTGCGCTGATGGCGCTTAGCAAGCTTATTCGGGAGAGGAAAGCCGCTCATGTACGCCCAAATGGTGAAATCCACCGGTGAGAAAGTTCGTTCGCTTGATGAAATGGAGCCGGACGAGCGCGCGTTTCAGGAACGAATCAATGCGGGCGTGAAGATCGAGCCGAAGGACTTCATGCCGGAGGCCTACCGGAAGACGCTGGTTCGCCAGATTTCTCAGCACGCCCATTCGGAAGTTGTAGGCCAGTTGCCGGAAGCCAACTGGATCACCCGGGCGCCGAGCCTGGAGCGCAAGGCGATCCTGCTCGCCAAGGTGCAAGACGAGGCGGGCCACGGCCTCTATCTCTACTGCGCTGCGGAAACCTTGGGCGTCTCCCGCGATGAGATGACCGAGCAGCTCCATTCGGGCAAAGCGAAATACTCCTCGATCTTCAACTACCCGACGCTCACCTGGGCCGATGTCGGCGCCATTGGCTGGCTCGTCGACGGCGCGGCGATCATGAACCAAGTGCCGCTGCAGCGGTGCTCGTTCGGCCCGTACAGCCGCGCGATGATCCGGATCTGCAAGGAAGAGAGCTTTCACCAACGCCAAGGCTTCGATCTGCTGCGCGTTTTGTGCGAAGGCACGGAGGCGCAAAAGGCGATGGCGCAAGACGCCTTGAACCGGTGGTGGTGGCCGGCTGTGATGATGTTCGGCCCGCCGGACGACGCCTCGGTTCACTCAGCGCAGTCCATGGCGTGGGGCATCAAGCAAGATTCCAACGACGAGCTGCGTCAAAAGTTCATCGATCAAACCGTGCCGCAGGCGGAATATCTGGGCCTGAAAGTGCCGGACGAAGATCTCGTCTGGAACGAGGAGCGCGGCTCTTACGATTACGGCGAAATCAACTGGGATGAGTTCTTCGCCGTCATCAAAGGCGACGGTCCGTGCAATGTGGAGCGGATGGCCGCGCGCAATAAGGCTTGGGACGAAGGCCAGTGGTTCCGTGAAGGGCTCATGGCGCATGCGGATAAAAAAGCGGCGCGTCAAGCGGCTGCTGAGTAAGGGAGAGCGACATGGCGTCTGAATGGCCTCTTTGGGAAGTTTTTATTCGTGGCCAACATGGCCTCAGCCACCGGCATGTGGGCAGCCTTCACGCCCCGGATGCGGAGATGGCGGTGAACAACGCCCGCGACGTTTACACGCGCCGCAATGAAGGCGTCTCCATCTGGGTCGTGCCGGCCAGCGCCATTACGGCGAGCGCGCCAGGCGACAAGGAGCCGTTGTTCGATCCGTCGAACTCCAAAGTCTATCGGCACCCCACCTTTTTCAACATTCCGGATGAAGTGGGGCGCATGTAATGGCGGCCCCGCTTTATGATTTCGCGCTCCGGATGGGCGATAACGCGCTCATCCTGGGCCAGCAGGTGTCGGCCTGGTGCGGCCACGCCCCGGTGCTGGAAGAGGACATCGCCCTCGCCAACATGGCGCTTGACCTCATCGGCCAAGCGAAATTGTGGCTTGGCTTCGCCGGCGAAGTTGAGGGCGAAGGGCGGACGGCGGATAATCTCGCCTATCTGCGCGATAGCCGCGAATTCCAGAACTTCCTCCTGGTCGAGCAGGAAAACGGCGACTTCGGCAAAACGCTGATGCGGCAGTTTTTGTTCGACGCCTGGCACCACCCGATGCTGACGGGGCTGACGTCCTCCTCAAACGCGTCTGTCGCCGAAATTGCAGCGAAGGCGGTGAAAGAGGCGAAGTATCATCTGGAGCGCTCCGCCGATCTTGTCATCCGTTTGGGCGATGGGACGCAGGAAAGCCATGACCGTATGCAGAACGCTGTCAACGCCTTGTGGCCGTTCACGGCGGAGCTGACAGAAGCCGACGCCATCGACGAGGAGATGGC
>JBCDJH010000030.1:0-10973 GCA_038747965.1 Pseudomonadota bacterium | reverse complement strand
CGCCCCTCGCCCATCTGGACCAAAAAGTCTGGGACAAAACTTTCGCCATCAACGCGACGGCGACATGGCGACTGGTGCGCTCGGTGGACCCTTTGCTGCGCGCTTCGCCAAACGCCCGCGCGTTGTTCGTCAGCTCAAGCGTGACGCACAGGCTACGGCCCTACTGGGGCGCCTACACCGTTAGCAAGGCGGCCTTGGAGGCGATCGCGCTGACCTACGCGGAGGAATGCGCCAACACGCCGATCCGGGTGAACATCATCGATCCGGGCGCCACGCGAACGCGCATGCGCGCCCAGGCGATGCCGGGCGAGGACCCATCCGCCCTGCCAACGCCAGAGGACGTCGCCCCCCTCTTCACCGAGATGGGCGCGCCTGCCTATGCGCAAAACGGCGCCCGTATCGCTTATCGGGAGTGGCGCGGCGACGCGCCCTAACAGTCGGTCAGCCAAACAAACCGTCATTGCTTGCATGGACTGGCCCCGCGGTTCCTGTTACCGATTCTTTGTTGTGAATTGAAGGGGCCGCCCATCATGAGAACTTTACGTCTTCCTTTGAACGTTATCGCCGCCGTCGCCCTCGCCTTGGGCGTCGTCGCGTGCGCGTCCGGCACGACGACTGTCGTCGCGCCAACCGAAGCAAAAACCACGTTCGCGTCAGCGCAGCTTGAACGGGGCGACGACACGGTCGAAGTAAAAGATGAGTATGCGCAGTACTTTGGCGCGAAGCTGTTTGAAGCGTTCTTCGAGGAAGGCGCCTTCGCCCAGGGCGAAGAGCTCACCGTTCGTTATCGTTTCATCCAGCTCGACAAAGGCAGCCAAGCCAAGCGCTACTTTATCGGCTTTGGAGCCGGCAAAGGCTCTCTGACAATCGAAGCCGTCTTCCTCAATCCCGATGGCGAAGAACTCTCCAAGATCAATGTCGGCGGAGAGATTAGCGTCGGTTTCTTCGGTGGGTCGTTCCAAGAAGCGCTCGCCAAAGCGGCGGACGAAGTCGCCGAATACGCAGCGACGAATTTTCTGGGCGCCGCCCCCGAATAGCCGCTGGGCTGATTAATATGCAGCGGTGTTGAAAACAGCCTCCGCCGACTGACGGAGGCTGTTTTCGCACAGAGAGGGTGGAGAACGCTTTTAAGGCCTGCTAGTCGCTGATTGGCTGGGCGACTGCCGGCTGGGCCGTGAACGCCTCTGTTTCAAAGGCCGCCCCATCGCCAAAGACTTTCGCTTGAAGATCTCCAGCTTCGTCATAAAGCGCTGAGATCATGATGTACTTTTTGGATTTCGTGGCTTCCATCGGCGTGCCGACAACTTCCCAAAGACCAATTGTCGCAACGTCGAGCACGCCGTGCATCGCCGCCCGGCCGGCAGAGCCGCGCTTCAGCTGAAAGCGATAGGTCTCAACTTTGCCGCCATCGGCGCGGTCTTTGGCGCTCACCATTTGGGCCGTGTCAGCGGAGAGAAAGCATGCGCGGGTCTCGCATTGCGAGATCTCATCCGCCTTGACCCCTTCCGTGCGGGCCGCCATTCCAACCGAACAGCCCGTGAGCGCGATCCCCATAACGCCCAGCGCTAAAAAACCAACTCGAAACATGCTTTCGCCTCCCAAAAAGCGCGCCGCATCCCGGGCAAACCGCCCACTCGGCATTGGAAGATCCTAAGAGGGATCAGGTTTCTTTGAGGTAAAAGTCATCGGCTCGTTCTTAAAATAGGACAGTTTCGCCCACGTCGGGGCTGATCGCGTCCTATTGGGTTCTTCTCTCTGACGCTAAAAGGAGGACGGTTTGCACAATCTGTCCGTCGAGTGTCGCCCGGAAAACGAGTTCCGGACCAACCGCATGGACAACCTCAAGGGAACAATCAGACCGATGAATCAGAAGCTCGCAACGCTTTGGTTGGGCGCATTCTTCGCTCTGGCTTGGCTTCCGTTCGGACAGCTGCCTTTCATGGAAGATCATTGGATGAAGATTGGCGCCTACATCGCTCCCTTCTTACTGTTCATGGCGTTCAAGGCGCGCGCGTCGTCGCCGTCTGATGGACCTCTGATGACTGACAGTTTTGTGGTCGCGTGCGCCTTGGCGGCCGCCTACCTTGTGCATCAGGTGGAAGAGCACTGGGTCGACCTCCTGGGGCGTCCGTATCCCCTTTACGAGTTGCTCAATTCTTTGATCGCCGAAGCGTTTGGCGAGGAAAAGTATGGGGTGATGACGCCGCGTGCGCTCTTCTACGTAAATGCCGGCACCGTTTGGACCCTTGCATTCACCGCAATACTGGCCAGTCCAAAACATGTTTTCCCGGCGGTCGCCATGGCGGGGCTCATGATTGTAAATGGCGCGGCGCATATTGTCGTCGCCGTCGCACAGACCTCCTACAATCCGGGACTCGCGACATCGATCGTTCTGTTTTTGCCGCTTGCCCTTGCTTTCTATCGCGCTCTCCTGGGGGCGCGTGGCGCGACGCCGATCATGCTTGGGGCGGGCATAGCATACGGCGTCGTTGGCCATGTTGTATTGTTTGCGGGGTTGTTCGCTGCAAACATCTTTGGGCTTATTCCCATCTCCTTATATTATGTGATATTAATCGCATACGGATTGCTTCCGCTCACTCTCTTTCGATCGCAAGCGGCTGCAGCCGCTTAATCCTTGTAGTGAGCAGCCGATAGCCGAAAAAGACCGAGATTCGCCATCAGGTCGCGGCGGCTCGTCGCGCCACCTACCTCTTCGGAGCGTAGGGGTTGTCGCCGCTCCTCAGGAACAGGCGGATCGGCACCGCGGGGAGATCGAAGGCCTCCCGCAAGCCGTTGATGAGGTAGCGGCGGTAGGCCTCTGGCGTGTCGGCCGCTTTGGCGCATTTGGCGACGAAGGTGGGCGGGCGCGACTTCGTCTGGGAGATGTACCGAAACTTGATGCGTCGCCCACGGACGGCGGGCGGCGGATGGCGGGCTGTCATCTCCTGAAGCCAGTCATTCAGCGGCCCGGTCTTCACCCGCGCGTTCCAGTCGGTATAGACGCGGGTGACGGCCGGCATGAGCTTGTCGAGGCCGCGCCCGGTCTCGGCCGAGAAAGGAAGCAGCGGCACGCCTTTCACTTGCGGAAGCAGCCTTTCCGTCCGCTCCCGCAGGGCGTTATAGGCCTCCGCCTTGTCCTCGATCAGATCCCACTTGTTGGCGCCGATGACGAGGCCCCGGCCCTCGCGAATGATGAGGTCGGCGATTTGCAGGTCCTGCTTTTCGAATGGGGCCGTCGCGTCTATCAGCAGCAGCACGACTTCAGCGAATTGAGCGGCGCGCAGCGTGTCGGCGACGGAGAGCTTCTCCAGCTTGTCTGTAATTCGCGTTTTCCGCCGAAGGCCGGCCGTATCGTAGAGTTTGACCGGCCAGTCGCGATCATCCGCGGCCCATGTCCACTCGACCCCGATGGAATCGCGGGTGATGCCGGCCTCCGGTCCTGTCAGCAGCCGATCCTGCCCAAGGAGCCTGTTAATGAGCGTGGACTTGCCCACATTCGGCCGGCCGACGACGGCGAGGCGCAACGGCTTGAGGGGATCGTCCCAATCGGCGCCTTCGCCCGCCTCCTCTTCCATTGGCTCGGCTTCGATCTTGGAGAGCGCCGCATAAAGCTCGCCGAGCCCTTCCCCATGTTCAGCGGAGATGGCGATGGGCTCGCCGAGCCCAAGGGCGTAGGCGTCGTAAATCCCAGAGTCGCCGGCGGACCCCTCAGCCTTGTTGGCGACAAGAACCACGTCGCCCGGCTGCTTGCGGATGAGTTCAGCGAAATGGCGATCGAGGGGCGTCACGCCTGCACGGGCGTCAATCAGGAAAAGGGCGAGATCCGCCTCCTCCAAGGCGCGCAGGGTTTGTGTTTGCATGCGCCCTTCCAGCGCGTCGAGCGGCGCCTCGTCGAGCCCGGCTGTGTCGAACAGAGTGAAGGAGAGATCGCCGAGCCGCCCCTCTCCTTCGCGGCGATCCCGGGTGACGCCCGGCTGGTCGTCAACGATCGCCAGCCGCTTGCCGACCAAGCGATTGAAGAGGGTCGATTTGCCCACATTGGGCCGGCCGAGAATGGCGATTTTCATCTGTCGGCGATCGTTGGCGCGCGCCCCCCAATGAGGCGCGCGCGGGGCTAACGCAAAGCGGTGAGGCGCCCGTTATCCTCAAGTATCAGCAACGTTTCCTGCGCGACGACGGGCGTGACAAACGCGCCGGCGCCCAGCTTCCGCGAGCCGCGCACTTCGCCCGTCTCCGGCGCAATGGTAAGCGCTTCGCCATCCGACGACACCACAATCAGATTGCCGCTCACCAACACGGGGCCGGCCCAGGTGACGAGGCCCTTTTTCTTTTTCTCTTTGCGGTACCGGCGCAGCTCCTCCACCCACACGACCGAGCCGTCGCGGCGGGAGAGGCACACGATCTCCGCATCGGTCGTTACCATAAAGAGATACTCTCCAGCGACCCAAGGCGTCTGGATTGAGCCAATGCTCTTCTCCCAAACCCGCTCGCCGGTGCGCACATCGACGGCGGCCATGCTGCCCGAGTGGCTGACCGCGAAAACGCGGCCGCGATCGATAACGGGCCGCCCGGCGATGTCGTTCAAAGAGTAAAGCGCCGTGAGACGGCCCGAACGGGTGAGCGAGTCCGACCATACGGCCCGTCCATTCTGGGCGAGCACCGCGACAATCTCGCCGGAGGAGAAAGGCGCCACCACGAGGTCGCCGGCGGCGGCGGGGCTGGGCGCCGCTAAGATCCGCGCGGTTTCTTCTAGGGCCTGAAAGTCCCACAGGATCGCGCCGTCCTCGGTGGAGAGGGCGTAAAGCTCATTGTCGTTGGTCGTGAAGAGCACCCGGCCGCGATAAACCGTCGGCGCTGTTCGGATGGGGCCTTCAAAATCCGTCCGCCAGAGGAGTTCGCCTGTTTCGGCCGCGAGCGACACCACATAGCCAAAGCCGCTGGTGACGAAGAGGCGACCATCCTCATAGGCGACGCCGCCGCCGAAGCCCTGTTCACGGGGCTGGGCGCGGCGCCACAGGAAGCCTCTCGTCTCCTCTTTGGGCTCAAGCTTGGTGGACCAAACTCTATCGCCGTCTTCGAGGTCATAGGCGCTGACCATAGCGGCGGCGTCGAGGGCGTAGACACGATCCTCCGCGACGATCGGCGGCGCAGTGATGCGGGAGCGCCGCTCCGAGCCCTGGCCCACGCGCGAGCGCCAGGCGACTTTCAGCTCGCCCGAAGCTTGGAGATGGTGGAGCGTGTGGTCCGCCTCGCCGCCGGGCTGGGACCAGATCGTGTTCACATAACTGGGCGGAAGTTCGAGCTTGAGGTCCGTATAGCGCGGATCGGGCGTGATCGCCTGCTCCAGCGACATGATGGAAATACGATCTTCGCTGACGGGATCGTCTTCCTCGCCCGCGTCGGTGTCAGGCTGAGATGAAAATAGGGCGCAGCTGGAAAGGCTGGCGGCGGCGAGGGCCGCCAGGAACGACCGAGCGAAACGGCGCGTGAAGTCAGGGCTCATAGGTCGTTAGTTCTCCTCGTCGGCCGTATCCGGCTCAGCGGCGTTCGGTTCCTCAGCCTCAGCCGCCGCGTCCGCGTCGGGCCCGGCCGCTTCGTCCACCGCTGGCTCGTCTTGCGTCAGCGACGAATCTTCCGGCGTTTCCACGGCTGTCTCTGAAGCGGTTGCGTCAGCGGGGTCCGGCGCAGCGGCGGGCGGGGGACCGATCAAACCGAGCAGCAAATCCGCGCGGCCGCGAATCGGCCCGCCAGCAAGCGGATCCAGCATCACCGCCTCAAATGCGTCCCGCGCTGTATCCATGTCCTCGGCGCGGTAGGCGGCGAGGCCTTTGATCTCAAGGGCGAGCGCGCGGAACGGGCCGCGCTCTTCGGTCAAATCGCCGAGCCGCGCAGTGACGTCGCCATAGCTCGCGCGGTCAACGAGCAAACGCGCCGCCTGAAGGCGGGCGAGCGCGCCGAGCGGATCACCTGCGTCCGCCTCCGCCGCGACTTTCTCGAGCTCAGCGGCGGCGGCGTCGGGATCGCCCGCCTCAATCAGGGCCCCCGCCGCCCGGAAGCGGGCGAGCGCGCCGTATCCCGCGCCTCTCGCCGTCTCGGCGAAGTCCGTCAGCGACTTTGCGCCGTCGGACGGAGAGGCTTCGGCCAGATCCGACGCTTCCAAAAAAGCGTTCGAAAGGCGCGCGGTCTCCCGCGCCTGGCCGCCCATCCACAGCTCGCGCGCCGCGGCGACGGCGATGATGGCGACGACGAGCGCCGCGCCATAAGGCGCGTAGCGCTGAAAAAGCTCCTTCTGGCGCGCTTCCTTTACGTCTTCATCGACTTCGCGGAATACGTCAGCCACCGCCACTCCTTTCGCCTCGCCCCCGAGACGGGCGCGCCGCGAAGAGCGCCGCGGCCCGCGCGATCCCCGCTTCTAGCGACGTTCTAGCCGACGTTCAACGCCGCGCCTGAACGCGAGCAGAGGTTGCGCGACAGCCCCAAGTTTAAGCGAAGGCGGGAACGCCAAAAAGGATGGGATGCAGCCACGCGCCCATGGCCGCGTAGACGCCGAGCCCCACAATAACGGAGATGATATCGCCGAGGGCGAGACCGCTGCCGCTGTTCAAGTCAAACCGCGCGGCCGGCGTCGCCGTCTCCCGCCGCTTAACGGCGATGCGGGCGTAGACGGCGTAGGCGAGAAAGCTTCCAAACAGAAGAATGGAGGCGAGTTCGCCATTGGCGAGGAGGTGCGCCGTCGCCCAAATCTTCACGGCCAACAGCATGGGGTGCTTCGTCGTCCGCTTGATAAGCCCGGCCGGCGCATAGGCGGCCACGAGCAGCACGAAGACCGGCAACATAATGAGCGCGGTCAGATGCCGGGTCCAAATGGGCGGCGTCCATACTTGTGTAGCGGGCAGTTGCGGCCAGCCCTGAACGATCAGCACAAACCCGACGAGGGCGACCACCGAGTAGATTGCTTTATAAGGCATCTCGCCGATAGCCCCGACGATGCCGGCCCGCGGCCGACGCCAGCTCGTAAAAAGGTGGCTGGAGAAAAAGATGGCGATGCCAGCGATGAAGATGGTCATGGGTCGGGCGGATCCTCCTCAACGCCGCGCCCCTCTTGCGGCGGGCTCTGGCGGGCATGGGCGTTGCGCGGCGCTATTTCGCCTTCGCCGCACCCTTGTCCAGACCGTTTCGCCTGTCCAGAGCCTTCGCGTTATCCGTGCGCTCAGAAGCGGGGCCGAGACCGCCGCCGCCGGGCGTTTCGATGGTGAGGCGCGCGCCCGCGGGGATCTCGCTGACGCCCATGCCGGGCAGCTCCGTCCCATCGTCCAACGCAACCCGCGCCGGGGCGCCCGCTTCGCCGCCGCGGCGACCGCGCGGCGGGCGGCTCGTGCGATCGAACATGGAGGACATGACAAAAGGCGCGCCGTCCGCATGGGCGATCTCGAGCGTCTGGCCCAAACCGCCCCGCTGCGCCCCCTCGCCGGCGGAGCCCGCCCGGTACTCTTTCCGCCAAAAGATAAGCGGGGCGGTCGTCTCGTTAATCTCGGTCGGGGTCGTGCGCACGCCGGAGGGAAAGGCGGTTGTCGACAGCCCATCTTTGCAGGGCCGCGCGCCTGTCCCGCCATTGAAGATGGGATTGATAACAAAGGGCCGCCCCGCCCCATCGCGCCCACGGAACACCGGATTGAAAATGCAAGACGCCCCCTCCGCCGGCGCGCCGCCGGGCAGCGCCTTATCGAGCGCCCCCAAAACGACGTCGGGCAGCATCTGGCCCACGGCGTGCCGGGCGGAGACGGCTGCCGGCGGCGGCGCGTTGAGGACGCAGCCTTCCGGCGCGCGCACCGTGACAGCGCTGAGCGAGCCTGCATTGTTCGGCGTCTCCGGCCCAACAACGCAGCGCACCCCGAACGATGCGTAGGCCTGCGTATAGGTCAGCGGAACATTGACCCCTCGCGGCGAGACGGAGGACGTGCCCTCAAAATCGACGTCGACGCCGGTCTCGGAAATCGTCACCGCGCAGACAAGGTCGATCGGCGCGTCGTAGCCATCAATCTGCATACGGTTTTCATAGCGGCCTGCGGGCAGCGCCGCCGCCGCCGCCTCCATCGCCGCGCGCGAGGCGTCGATGACATAGTCGCTGAGGCTCTCAAGGCCGGAGAGGTCGAACTCCGTCATCATGGCTTGGAGCGCTTTGGCCCCGGCGTCATTGCAGGCCGCGAGCGAATAGAGATCGCCCTCCGCCGCGAGGGGATCGCGCACATTCGCTTTGACGATTTCCATGAGCTGGGCGTTGGCGGTCCCGCCCGAGAACAGATGGGTGATGGGGATCCGCAGCCCCTCCTCAAACACCTCGCGCCCTTCCGGCCCGAAGCCCAGCCCGCCCACATCGGCGATATGCGTGGTCGCCGCGAAGAGGCCGACGGCGCGGGCCTTATGGAAAACGGGCGTTACAACCGTGAAATCGTTGAGGTGCCCCGTACCCTGCCAAGGGTCGTTGGTGACGAGCGCATCGCCGGGCTTCAGATCCGCAAGCGGGAACTTCTCCAGGAAGAAGCCGACGGACGCGGCCATCGCGTTCACATGGCCGGGCGTGCCGGTGACGGCCTGGGCCATCATCCGTCCGTGCGCGTCGAACACCCCGGCGGAGAGGTCGCCGGCTTCGCGCACTGTCGTCGAAAAGGCCGTGCGCATGAGCGTCTGCGCCTGCTGCTCAACAATGGCGAGCAAACGGCTCCACTGGATCTGTAGGCGAATGGCGTCCGCAGCGTTAGGCATGAGGCGTCTCCGTGGCCGAGAGGCGCATGAGGATGGCGCCATCCTCCATGATCGCGGCGGAGAAGGCGGCGGATACATAGGTCGTCGTCTGATCTTCGACGATAAGGGCCGGCCCCCGAAGCGCCGCGCCGGGCGAGAGCGCCGCGCGGTCGAACACCGGAACGGGCCGGCGTTCAGCGGTTTTGGGATCGATAACCCCATGGCAGTCGGCCGCGGCTTCGGGAGCGGAGCCCGCCCCATCTGGCGACATCCAAGGCCGGCGTTCAGGGCTCGGACGACGTTCCGACAAGGTCAACGTCCAACTTAGGATCTCCGCACCAAGACCAGGGATCGTGCGCCCGTAAAGCGCGGCGTAGGCTTTCTCGAAAGCTGCGCCCAGGGCGCGGCGGCCCTCGTCCGGGTTCGCGGCGCGGAGGGCGTCGCCGGCCTCCACTTCGATCTCATAGCCTTGGCCGCGATAGCGCATGAAGGCCTTCACGGTCTCATCGAACGCGCCCGCCGGGCGCGCGCGCCGCACCACGGCCTCGGCCTCAGCCCGCATCGCCTCCACGAGCGACGCGACATCCTGGGGCGCGAAGCTGGAAAGCTCCGCGTAGGCGCTGCGCACCACTTCATAGGCGACGGGCGCGAGCAAGAACCCGACGGCGGAACCGACGCCCGCTTCTTTCGGGATCAGTACGGAGGAGACGCCCAGCTTTTCGGCGAGCCGCGCGGCATGCAAGGGGGCAGCGCCGCCAAACGCGATCATTACGCGCTCGCTTAACGCCTTCCCCCACTCGCTGGCGTGCGCCCTCGCGGCCGCGGCCATTTCCTCTTCGACCATCTCCGCAACGCCGAGGGCCGCCGTCTCCGCAGCGAGGCCGAGGGGCGCGCCGACGCCCGCCTCCAGAGCGCGGGAGGCCGCCTCCACATCGAGGCGCATTCGCCCGCCCGCGAAGCGATCTGGGATAATCCGGCCCAGGAGCGTGTCGGCGTCTGTCACCGTCGGCGACGTTCCGCCCCGCCCATAGGCGGCCGGCCCCGGCTCCGAGCCGGCGCTGTCCGGCCCCACGCGCAGACGGCCGACGCTGTCCGCCCGGGCGATGGAGCCGCCGCCGGCGCCGATCTCCACCATCTCGATCACCGGGATCCGCACGGGCAGGCCGCTGCCCTTTTTGAATCGGGCCGCGCGGTCGACCTCAAAGCTGCGAGAAGCGAGCGGCGCGCCGTCGTCGATCAAGCACAGCTTCGCCGTGGTGCCGCCCATATCGAACGACAGAACCCGCGAGAGGTCTGCGCGCTTGGCGATGTCGCTTGCAAGGATCGCCCCACCGGCAGGGCCGGACTCGATAAGGCGCACCGGGAAGGCGCGCGCTGTCTCCAACGTCGTGAGCCCGCCGCCGGAGGTCATGAGAAGCAGCGGACAGGCGTAGCCCGCGGCGCCGAGGGCCGCCTCCAGCTCTTTGAGATAGCCATCCATCAGAGGGCGGACATACGCGTTGGCGCAAGCTGTCGACAGACGTTCATACTCGCGGATTTCGGGGCAGACGTCGCTGGAGAGGGTGATGGAGAGGTTCGGCAGACGCTCCGCGATGATCTCGGCCGCCATGCGCTCATGGGCCGGGTTGGCGTAGGAGTGGAGAAAACCAATAGCAAGGCTCGCTGCGCCTTCCTCAGCCAGCGCCTCGGCCGCCCGGCGAACGCTGTCCGGCTCGAGCGGCAGCAGCGCTTCGCCCCGCCAGTTCATCCGCTCCCGGATGGGAAGGCGCAGATAGCGCGGAACCAGGGGCGGACGGCGATCGCCGCCGATGTCGTATTGGTCGAACCGGTTCTCGTGGGCCATTTCGACAGCGTCTCGATGGCCCTCCGTTGCGAGAAGCGCCGTCACCGCGCCGCGGCGTTCAATCAGCGCGTTGGTGGCGAGCGTCGTTCCGTGGACGATCAATCCCACGTCCGCCGGCGCAAGCCCCGCTTCTTTGAGCGCGCCCTTCAACCCCTCCATGACGCCTTCATGGGGCGCCGTGTGGGTGGTGAGCGTTTTGCCGGTCCACCGGCGGCCGCCCAACTCGACGGCGACATCCGTGAAGGTGCCGCCAATGTCCACCGCCGCTCTCGCCCCGTCGCTTGCTATGGCCCCATCGCTCGCGGCGCCGTTCGCCGCCGCGCTCACGCCTCTCCCTCATCCTCGGCTGGGCGGCCGGGTATGGCGTAACCGTCATGTAGCCAGCGGT
>JBCDJH010000029.1:0-11045 GCA_038747965.1 Pseudomonadota bacterium | reverse complement strand
GCTTGGATCGTCCGCAAGCGCGCTCGTCCCGCTCACCACCCTCAAGCGCCGCGCCGAGGCCGCATCGCCAATCCGCACGAGCGCCAAAGCCCGCTGGCCGCCGAGGCTGAGCGTGTCTTGGTCAGAAAAGCCGCTAGGCACAGCGCCGCCGTCGCGCAGGGTATCGCTCAAGAGCGCTGTGAGGGCCGGCGCCCGGGCGACATCCGGCGCGAGCGTCAGCAAAGAGCCGAGCCTATCGGGTCCCGACCCCGCCCAAAGCCCGATGTCGGGTGTGTTTCCGCTCGGGCGCGCATCGCCGGTCAGGGGATAGGAGAAGGGATTCTCCGGCTCCAAGGCCTCGACCTGAACCGCGGAACCGCCAGGGGGCGGCGTCGCTTCTTCGTCCTGCGCCAGAGCTTGCGCCCCGCACGCGGCGAAGGCGGCCGCGCCGACGAGCGCCCAGCGACGAACGCTGCGGCTACTTGCTCGGCGCATCGACAGTAAACTCAATCGCGCGCTGCGGCGCCGGCTGCGTCTCTCCATAAACGAAGAGGCCGACGCCTCCGAGAACAATGAGAGCTATGAGCCCGCCCACCAACTTTAGCATCGCGCCCCAATCTCCCTTCGAGGTTGACCCTACCCTCCCGGATTAGGCGAAGCCGCTCCCTCGCTCAAGCCAAAGAGGCGGCGGCCCGTGCGCCTTAGATCGCGGCCGGGCGCAAAGCGGCGGGCCCTCGCCATTGCGGCCGCGCCCGGCGGCGCCTAAAACCGTCTGGACATGGCGAACACCGCGCCCGATTGGTCGGGCCCCACCATTGCGCTCATCGGCCTCATGGGCGCCGGGAAAACCACGGTCGGCCGGCGCCTCGCCGCGCGGCTTGGCTTGCCGTTTTTTGACGCGGACGCCGAGATCGAGACAGCCGCCGGCATGTCCGTCTCCGATATCTTCGCTGAACGCGGCGAAAGCGATTTTCGCCGCGGCGAACGGCGGGTGATCGAGCGCCTTCTTGAAGGCCCAACCCATGTGCTCGCCACCGGCGGCGGCGCCTTTATGCAGGATGAGACGCGGGCGCTCATTAAGCAGCGGGCTCTCTCTCTCTGGCTTCGCGCGGATCTCGACCTGCTGATGCGGCGGGTGAGCCGGCGGAAAACCCGGCCGCTGCTGCAGACCGAGAACCCCCGCCGCACGATGGAAGAGCTGATGGCGGCCCGCTATCCGATCTACGCGGAAGCCGATTTGGTGGTGGATGCGCTGGACGCTCCCCACGCTGAAACGGTCGACGCCGCTTTCGAGGCGCTGATGCGGCGCCAATGCCGCGCGAATGGCGGCGTTCTTCAGGAAGATCCCGCATGACCGCGCAGCGGAGCCCATGGGAAACACCACGAGGGGCGGATGAGCGCGGCTAGCGCAGAGGGCGGCGCGCGCCGAAGTCTGCACGTGGCGCTTGGCGACCGGAGCTATGAAATCGCCATCGGCCCAGGGCTTCTGGGTGAGGCGGCGGACCGCATTCGGCCCCATCTTCCCCGCGGCCGGACCGTCATCGTGACCGACGAAACAGTCGGCGCCCTCTATAGCGCGCAGCTTACAGAGGCGCTGGAGCGGGGCGGGATCGCCGCGTCCGAGGCGAGGCTGCCGCCTGGGGAGGGCTCGAAATCGTTCGCCCAGTTGGAACAGCTTGTGGACACGCTGCTGGACGCCGGCGTTGAGCGCAGCGATTGCATCCTCGCGCTGGGCGGCGGCGTCATCGGCGATCTCACCGGCTTCGCCAGCGCCATCCTGCGTCGCGGCTGCCACTTCATCCAGATCCCCACCACCTTGCTCGCCCAGGTGGATAGCTCCGTAGGCGGAAAAACAGGAGTCAATGCGCGCCAGGGCAAGAACCTCATCGGCGCGTTCCATCAACCGCGCCTGGTGCTGATCGATATTGACGTTTTGAACACGCTGCCGCCCCGCCACGTGAAGGCGGGCTATGCGGAGATCGTCAAATACGCGCTGCTTGGCGACGCCGGCTTCATGGATTGGCTGGACGCCAATGGCGGGCGGCTGCTGGCCGGAGAGGCGGACGCGCTCGCCCACGCCATCGAGACATCCTGCGCCATGAAAGCCGCGATCGTCGCGGACGACGAGCGGGAGGCCGGCCGGCGCGCTTTGCTCAATCTCGGCCACACGTTCGGACATGCGCTGGAGGCCGCGGCCAGCTTTTCCGATCGGCTGTTGCATGGGGAAGCCGTCGCCGTCGGCTGCGTCCTCGCGTTCCAATTCTCCGCACGCCAAGGTTTGTGCCCGGAAGACGACGCTGCGCGCGTCGCCGCGCATTTCGCTGGGCGCGGGCTGCCATCGGCGATCGGGGATATTGAGGGGGTGAGCGCCTCGGCCGCACAGCTCATCGCGGCTATGCGCCAGGACAAGAAGGCGACGGACGGGCAGCTTAATCTCATCCTGGCGCGCCGCATCGGCGAGGCGTTCCTTGCGAAAGACGTGGACGCCGGCGCCCTCACCGACTTTCTGAACGACAAGCTGAAGGACTAAGCGATCCCCATGTCAGGCGAGATCACCGGCGACATTATCCTCATGGCGGCGACCATCTTGGGGCTGTTGGTGCTCTCCGGCTTTTTTTCGGGGTCGGAGACGGCGCTGACGGCCACCTCGAAAGCGCGCATGCATAAGTTGGAGAAGGATGGCGTGCGCCGCGCCGCTGCGGTCAATCGGCTCATCGACGATCGGGAGACGCTGATCGGCGCGATCCTTCTCGGCAACAACCTTGTCAATATCCTCGCCTCGGCGCTGGCGACGAGCATGTTCCTCACCCTGTTTGGCGAAAGCGGCGTCGCCTACGCCACGTTGGTGATGACGGCGCTGGTGCTCATTTTCGCCGAGGTGCTGCCGAAGACCGTCTCCATCACAGCGCCCGACCGGGCCGCGATGTTGGTGGCGCCGCTGATCGCCGTCATCGTGCGCGCTTTTGGACCCGTCGTCGCGCTCGTCCAGCTGATCGTTCGCGGCGCCCTCAAAATGATGGGGGTGAACATCGAGGCCGGGGCGCAGGTGCTCTCAGGCGCTGAGGAGATCCGCGGCGCCATCGAACTCCACCACGAAACCGGGGAGGTGGTGAAAGGCGCGCGCGATATGTTGGGCGGCGTGCTGGACCTCTCCGAGGTGCGCGTCGATGAGATCATGGTTCACCGCAAGAACATGAACATGATCGACATCGACCAACCTTGCGGCGACGTGGTGGAGCAGGTGCTGGCGAGCCCGCATACGCGCCTCCCCCTCTGGCGCGACGATCCGGAGAATATCGTCGGCGTGCTGCATTCCAAGGATCTTTTGAGCGCGATCTGGAAACTTCGGGGGGACGCTGCGCGCCTCGACATTCATGCGCTGATGCGGCCGCCCTGGTTCGTGCCCGACAGCACAAACCTTAAAGAGCAGCTCGACGCGTTCTTGAAGCAGCAAAACCATTTCGCCCTCATCGTTGATGAGTATGGCGCGCTGATGGGTCTCGTGACGCTGGAAGACATCCTTGAGGAAATCGTCGGCGAGATCGAAGATGAACATGACATCGCGGTGCGCGGCGTGCGGCCGCAACCCAATGGCGCGATCAATGTGGATGGCGACGTGACCATCCGGGACCTGAACCGGGCGATGGATTGGTCTCTGCCGGACGCGGAGGCCGTCACCATCGCCGGGCTGGTTATCCACGAAGCCCAGGCGATCCCCGAGCCCGGTCAAACATTCTCTTTCTACGGGTTCAAGTTCGACGTGCTCCGCCGCAACCGGAACCAGATCACGGCCATCCGCATCATCCCGCCGCCGAAACCACCGCAAACGAACTAAATTCGCGAAGCTACAGAGTGAGTTGGCAGCGAGGGTGGATCGCCGGTTTCGCATACGCCATTCGCGCAATCAAGACTTAGATCCCGTTGCAGCCGCCCAACTGAAGCGTACCGCTCTAAGCCGATGAGGCCTGTTTCTCCCATTCCTCCGGCGTCGCCGTTTTCATGGCGAGCGCATGAATGGGCCCCGCGAGCAACTGCGACAAGGCGCCGTTCACCGCCCGCTGACGGGCCACGCGCGTCTCGCCCTCAAAGGCGCGGGACACCAGAACGATTCGGAAATGGCTCTCTCCGCCCGGCCGCGCGCCTGCATGCCCCGCATGCAGATGAGATTCATCCTTCACCTCCAAAAACGTGGGAGCGAAGGTTTCGTTCAAGATCGTCGTTAATTGCTGCTGGACCGACACTTTACCCGCCGTCAAGTCTGTTCGTTGCATAATCCGTCACTAAACTCGGTGAAACGCGATGAGGTCCTCGCCGAGACGTCCACGGACCTCACATCAAATAGGATATGCGACAGGCCCGCTTCGGTGACCCAACGTTACAGCTATAAGCCCCGGCTCGGCTACGACATTCGCATCAAGCCGCCGTCTGAGCGCGAGGCGCCGGCCTGGAAGCCGGAGGAGCGGCGCTGCGAGGCGCCGGGCTGCAATCGCAAGGCCGACTGCCGCGCGCCGAAGGGTCCGCAGAACTTGGAGGAGTTCTATTGGTTCTGCGCTGAACACGCCCGGGAGTACAATCGCACCTGGAACTTCTTTGACGGCATGTCCGAGAACCAAGCCGCCGCATACCGCGAAAGCGCGATCTTCGGTCACAGGCCAACCTGGAAGCTGGGCGAGAACGCCTACGCCAACACCGCGGCCCGCGCCGCGGCGGGTGGGCGCCGGACGATGCGCGACCAGTTCAAAGTGTTCGAGGACGGCGAGAGCGACGTCGCCGAAGCGCCGCGCCGTAAGCTCAGCCGCCTCCAAGCCAAGGCGATGCAATCCTTAAGCCTTCAGCCGGACGCCGCGGCCGATGAAATCAAACGCCGTTACAAGCTGCTCGTGAAGCGCTTCCACCCGGACGCCAATGGCGGCGACCGCAGCGCCGAGGAAAAGCTGCAGGACGTCATCAACGCCTATGAGATCCTCAAGCGCGCTGGGCTCTGCTAAGGGCGATCACCGCGGAGCCAGGGCCTGCGCAACTGCGCCGAAACTGGTCTTTTGGATAGGCCCGAGGGGCTGAAACGCCCCCCGGGGGCGCTGCTAGACTGGCCTTTTGGCGCTGGACCCCCTACCAATGCCGCGGGCGCCAGGGCGTGCGCTGGCCAGCGCCGCGCCCGGGGCGATCGTTCATTCTTATTCACCTGACACCGCGACCCGAGCCTACCCATGGAATTTTCTGACGCCTCCTTCCCCGACGCGCCCGATACGGAAGTTTCGGTCCGCTCCGTCTTCGGCGTGGACAGCGATATGCGCGTGCCGGCCTTCAAAGAGCCGAACGAATACACGCCGGACGTGGACGAGACCTACCGCTTCGACCCGCCGACGACGCTGGCCATTCTCGCAGGCTTTGCGCACAACCGCCGGGTGATGGTGCAGGGCTATCACGGCACGGGTAAGTCGACCCATGTGGAGCAAGTCGCGGCGCGGCTGAACTGGCCTTGCGTGCGCGTCAATTTGGACAGCCATGTCTCCCGCATCGATATGATCGGCAAGGACGCGATCGTGTTGGAAGACGGAAAGCAAGTGACGGCGTTCAAGGAAGGCGTACTGCCGTGGGCGCTACAACGGCCGGTCGCGCTTTGCTTTGACGAATACGACGCCGGCCGGCCCGACGTTATGTTCGTCATCCAACGGGTTCTGGAGGCGCAAGGGCGGCTCACCTTGCTTGACCAAAACAAAGTCATCCGCCCTCACCCCTTCTTCCGCTTATTCGCGACGACGAACACCATCGGGCTCGGCGACACGACCGGGCTTTATCACGGTACGCAGCAAATCAACCAAGGCCAGATGGACCGGTGGTCGATGGTTGTAACGCTGAATTATCTGCCCCATGAGGAAGAAGAGAAAATCATTCTCGCCAAATTGCCAAGCTATGCGACCGGCGAAGGGCCCGACGCCATCGCGGCGATGGTCAAGGTGGCGGACTTCACCCGCAACGCGTTTATTGGCGGCGACATCTCCACGGTGATGAGCCCGCGCACGGTGCTCACCTGGGCGCAAAACGCGGAAATCCTTGGCGACGTCGGCTTCGCGTTCCGCGTCACCTTCCTCAACAAATGCGATGAGCTAGAGCGCCCGACTGTCGCTGAGTTCTACCAGCGGGCCTTCGGCGAAGACCTGCCCGAGGCGGCCCCGCAAGTGGTGGTGGCGTGAAGCGCGCGCGAGGCCTTGCTCGCGCCGCGCTGACATCATTCGCCTGCCTATCCGCGCCACTCGGCGTCGTCTCAGCGGCCGACGAGGCGGCGCAGATGTCTGACGCCGCCGCCAAGATAATCGAGCACTTTGGGATGGAGTATCTGGAGGGGGAATCAGGCTACCTCGTACAGCGGCCGCGATCGGAGTTCGTGCGCGATTTTGACGGCCAGCCCATCGCGATCCACAATTCGATCTACTACCTCCTGACAGACGCGCACCCTACGAATTATCTCCATTATCTGGAGTCGGAGGATATCCATATCCTCGTCGATGGCGGGCCGCTTGATTACTACCTGTTTCTGGAAAACGGCGATGTGCGCCATGTCCGCCTCGGCCGCGATTTTGAAGCGGGCGAGACCTTCGCCGTCACCGTGCCGGCCAGAAGCTACAAGGCCATTCGCCTCACACCCGGCGCAAGCCATGGCCTGATGGTGAACGTGCTCACCCCGTCCTGGACGGAGGATCGCGTCAAAATTGGCGTTGAGGACAACTTCTACAAAACCTACGCCGGCAAGGCGGATTGGGCGACCGATGCGTTCCTGAAGGAACTCGCGCCGCCCGCCGCAGGCGACTAGTTCCCCGCGTCTCCGGGCCCTCCAGCGCGGGCAGCGCCCCCGACAATCGCCACTTCCCGCTGCGGGAAGGGCATCTCGATGTCGTGCTGCTTCAGCGCCATCCAGATCATGAGGAGGAGATCCGCGCCCACCCGGTTTTCGCCGTCATCGACGCCTTCCATCCAGAATTCCACCAGGATGTTGACGCCGCTGTCGCCAAAACTGTCGATTTCCGCGTCGGGCTGCTCGGCCGCCGGAACGGCGTCGCCGCTGAGAACTTTCGGATGGCTCGCCACCACCTCGCGGACGATGTCGAACAGCGCCGGCAGGTCGGTCTTGTACGCCACCGAAAAGTTCAGGGAATAGCGCTGCTTCTCGTTGTAGTGGGTCCAGTTGGTGAAGCTGGAGGTGATGAAGGTCTCATTCGGCACCATGATGTCTTTGCCGTCATAGGTCTCAAGGGTCGCGGAGCGCATGGACAGCTCCCGCAGGCGGCCGGAGCGCCCATCCTCCAACTCGATGAAGTCGCCGATGGTGATCGACTTATCGAGCAGGATGATGATGCCTGAGATGAAGTTCGAGGCGATTTGCTGAAGCCCGAAGCCAAGCCCCACGCCCACGGCCCCGCCGAATACGGCGAGCGTGGTGAGGCTGATGCCCATGATCTGCAAGAGCAGCAGGAAGAACACCACGAACAGCGCGATTTCGAACAGCTTGGCGACAATCTCGCGCGTACGGGAATCAAGATCCGGCTGACTGCGGATGACCCGCTTGCCGGTCGAGTTTGAGATGCGTCCGAACCAAAAGAGGATCGCTCCGAATATGACGGTGCGCGCCAGCACATAGAGCGAGAAGCGGATGTTCCCGACGGAAATGGAAACGCCGTCGAGATAGGCGGTGACGTCGTCCAGCCATCCGAACACATGGAGCAGCGCGATCGGCACGCCGATGAGATTGACGAGCCGAACAATCAGCCGATTGCCGATAAAGCCCGTGATAAAGGCGTGAATGAAGTAGACGACGCTCAGGCCGAGGGCGAGCCGGGCGACGCCGATTTGCCCGGCGAGCGACTGGCTGACTTCGACCGCCGCGCCCATGAAAAGCGCAAGCGTCGCCGGGAACAGGAGTGTGCGGGCCTTCGCAAGGCTCGGCGCGGCGTCGCCCAGGCCGCCTGGAATTTCAAGCTTCTGCGGCGGCTTCAGGCGGCCGCGCAGCGCCCCGGCGACGACGATCGCGAGCAGCCAGGCGCCAACGACGATCGCCGCTTGCCCGTAGAATTGCGGGCTGGTGAACCAGTCGGCGACGGCCGCGCCGGCTTGGTTCAAACGCTGGAGGAGCGGCTCCATGGCGCGCTATTCGCCGCTGCTCGCTTAGCCGCGCGGGAAAGGCGCGGTGCGCTCCATCAAGCTGCCGCGAGCTTCAGCGAACTCATCGCGCAATCGTCCCACCAATTCGGCGACGGACGGCGAATCTTTGATGACGCCGATGCCCTGACCACCGCTCCAAATGTCGCGCCAGGCCTTCTTGTCGGTGTTGCCGCCGCTGCCGAAGTTCATTTTTGATTTGTCCGCTTCGGGAAGGTTCTCTGGGTCAAGGCCCGCAGCCGAGACCGACGGGGCCAGATAGTTGCCCTGAACGCCGGTGAAAAGCGACGTGTACACAATGTCTTTGGCCGAGTGCTCGACCAGCATTTGCTTATAGCCCTGATCGGCGTTGGCTTCTTCGGTAGCGATGAAGCGCGTGCCGATATAAGCGAGGTCCGCCCCCATGGCGATCGCGCCGGCGATGGACCAGCCATCGGCGATCGCGCCAGAGAGGATGATGGTTCCGTCAAACCACTCCTTCACTTCCCGCAAAAGCGCGAAGGGGCTTAAAGCGCCAGCATGGCCGCCGGCGCCGGCGCAGACGAGAATCAGCCCGTCGACGCCTTGCTCCGCAGCTTTGCGCGCGTGGCGCAGGCTGATGACGTCATGGAACAGAAGGCCGCCATAGCCGTGCACCGCCGCCACGATCTCCGCCGGCGGGCGCAGGCTGGTGATGATGATGGGAACCTCGTGCTCCACGCACAGCTCCATGTCGCCCATGAGCCGATCGTTGGAGGCGTGGCAGATTTGGTTGACGGCGAAGGGGGCGGACGGCGCGCCCGGATTGGCCGCGTCATGTTCGGCCAGCTCTTCCTTGATGCGCTTCAGCCAATCGCCCAGCACCGGCTGCGGACGCGCGTTCAAAGCGGGAAAAGAGCCAACAACGCCCGCCTTGCATTGGGCGATAACCAACTCCGGCCCCGACACGATGAACAGGGGCGAGCCGATCACCGGCAGGCTCAGCCGACCGTCGAAGCTCTTGGGTATGGCCATGGGAGATCCTTCTTAGAAATGCGCGTCGTCGCTTTCGGTGGGTGGGACGAGCTGCGTCTCACCCTAGCCGACCTTAAGGGAGAGGCGCGGCCTCCGCAAAACGCCAGGGCGCGTGGGCGGCGCCAAAAGTCGCCCCTCTTTGGACGCCCCGCTTTCGTGGCGACTGGCGCGACAGCCGCCGCGACCCTAGAGCCGTTTGCTCGAATTGCGGACGCGAAACCGGCGATCCACTTTCGCGGCAATTCGCGCTAGATTACGGCCATGACTCAATCCTCTGACGCCAACGAGGCCTTTCGCCGGGCGCTCGCCGCGACAACGCGCGCTTTGTCCGCCCGGCCCCATGTGGAGATCGCCTTCGGGGGCGAGCGCGCCGACGTGCGCGGCGACGCCGCCCGGCTGCCGGCGCCGCCGCCAAAGCTCGCCGCCGAAAAAGTCGCCGAGACCCGCGGCGCTGCGGACGCCGCCGCCTTGAAGCTCGCCCATCACAGCGACGACTGCCATCAGCGTCACCGCCCGCCGGGCGCGGACGCCAGCGCCATCTTCGACGCGTTGGAAGACGCCCGCATCCAGTCCATCGGCTCCAACGCGCTCCGCGGCGTCTCGGAGAACCTCTCCGCCGCTTTGGAGAAGATCTGCGCGGATAAAGGCTACGCCCGGATGGAGGATCGCCAGGACGCGCCCCTTGCCGATGTTCTCGCCCTGCTCGCCCGGGAGAAGCTCACCGGCGCCAAAGCCCCACCGTCCGCTGAGGCGCTGATCGACTATTGGCGGCCGCAGCTGGAGGATAAGGCCGGCGCCCGGCTGACAGATCTGGCGGACGCTTGCAGCGATCAAACCGCCTTCGCCAAGCTTGCGCGCGAACTGATCCGCGATTTGGAACTTGGCGACCAACTGGGCGACGAGCCGGACGAAAACGAAGACTCCGAGGAAGGCCAAAGCGAGGACGCGCTTCAGCCCGAAGGCAATGACGAAATCACCGGCGACGCGGAGGACGACAGCGCGGACGCCGGCGAAGACGAGGAAATGGGCGACGGGGAAGAGGGCGAAGGCGAGGAAGCCGGCCCCCGCGACCAGTCGCCGGAGGAGATGAACGCGCAGGAGGCCAATGAGGGCGAGCCCGACGCCAACGCGCCCGGCGCCGCCGCCGCGAACGCCAACGAGGATCGCTTCCACAATTACCACGCCTACACGACGCGGTTTGACCAGACGATTGGCGCGGAAGAGCTGTGCGACGCTGAAGAGCTGACGCGCCTGCGCCAGATGCTCGATCGGCAGCTGCAGAATCTGCACAGCGTTGTGAGCCGCCTCGCCAACCGCTTGCAACGCCGCTTGATGGCGCAGCAGAACCGCGCCTGGGATTTCGATCTGGAAGAAGGCGTGTTGGACGCGGCCAGGCTGCCCCGGGTGGTGATCGACCCGACAACGCCCCTCTCCTACAAACAAGAGCGGGACACGGAGTTTCGCGACACCGTCGTCACCCTACTGATCGACAATTCCGGGTCCATGCGCGGGCGGCCCATCACCGTCGCCGCCATGTGCGCCGACATCCTCGCCCGCACGTTGGAGCGCTGCGGCGTGAAGGTGGAGATCCTCGGCTTCACCACGCTCGCCTGGAAAGGCGGACAGTCCCGCGAGAGTTGGGTGAAGGACGGACGCCCCGCGGATCCCGGCCGGCTCAACGATTTGCGGCATCTCATCTACAAGGCGGCGGACACGCCCTGGCGGCGGGCCCGCAAAAGCCTTGGCCTGATGATGCGGGAAGGCCTTCTAAAAGAAAATATCGACGGGGAAGCTCTCCTTTGGGCGCATGAGCGGCTGTTGGGACGTATGGAGAACCGCCGCATCCTGATGGTGATTTCCGATGGCGCGCCGGTGGACGATTCTACCCTGTCCGTCAACTCGGGCTCTTACTTGGAGCG
>JBCDJH010000028.1:0-11082 GCA_038747965.1 Pseudomonadota bacterium | reverse complement strand
CCGCTTCCTCCGCTGTTAGCCCGAATACGATCGCCTTCGCGCCGCCGGCGCCCACCTGGTCAAGCAGTTTCACGTCAAAGGGCGCGCCGTAGGAAATGGAGAGGCCCTCCGCTCGGCCGGCGGCGAACCGTTTGCCGTCGTTTTCGAGCAGAAGATAGTCGGCGCCCGCTTCGTGCAGGCACCGGGCGGCGGCGATCCCGGGCTCGCCCGCCCCCGCGATCACCACCCGGCCAGGGCGCGCTGTCTGTTTTGCGGGGACGGCGGGCGCAGGCGCGGTTGGCGCGGGATCGATCCGCTCCGCCAGGCGGCCGCCGAGCCCCGCAAGGGCGGGCGCTGCGACGAGGGTGCAAACAATGGCGGCGATGACGATGGTCGCCGCCTCCGCGCCGATGACAGCCTGGGCCGCGGCGAGACTGAACAAGGCGAGGGCGAACTCGCCGCCATTGGCCATCAAAAAAGCGTATCGCACCGTGGGGCCCCGTGGCACGCCCGTGGCTTTCGCGGCGAAGGCGCCGGCGAGCCCTTTCCCCGCCATCTGCGCCGCAGCGATAGCGATGACAATCGGCGCGTTGGCGAAGATGACGCTGAGGTCGAGGGACATGCCGACGGCGATGAAGAAAAAGCCTAGCAGCAGGCCCCTGAAGGGACGGATCTCCGCCTTCACCATGTAGCAATATTCCGTCTCCGCCATAATCATGCCGGCGAGAAACGCGCCGAGCGGCATCGAAAGCCCGCCGAGCCCGGTGAAAAGGGCGGTGACGAGCACGACCAGCAGCGCGGCGGCGGTGAAGACTTCTTCGTCCTGCGATTTCGTGAGCCAGGCGAAGACCGGCTTCAGCACGAACCGCCCAGCGACAGCGACAAGGGCGATCACGCAAACCGCTTTCACCGCGGCGAGGCCGAGGGCGGGCGCGAGGCTCGCCGTATCGTCCGCCAAAGTCGCAGCGAGAATGAGGAGAACGACAGCGACGATATCCTCGGCCAGCAACACGGCGACGGCGCCCCGCCCAAGCGGGCTCGCCTCCTGATGGGCTTCCCGGAGCACTTGGATGACGACGGCCGTGGAGGTGAGCGCCATGCCGCCGCCGATGAGCACGGCGGCCTTGGGCGCGAAGCCAAGGGCCGCCGCGGCGCCTCCAAAGATCAACGCCGCCGCCGCCATTTGCAGGGGCGCAAGGCCGAAGATCTGCTTTCGCGATTGCCATAACCGGCCTACGGAGAAATTCAGGCCGATGTCGAACATCAAGAAGATGACGCCAAGCTCGGCGACCAGCATGACGTCCTCGGATTCGCCGAAGAACTGATGGGCGACTGGGGCGACGGCGACGCCCGCCGCCAAAAATCCGACAATCGGGCTAAGGCGCAGCCGCCGCGCCGCCAAGATGGCGATCATGCCGACGGCGAGAAAGAGGATCGCCGGTCCAAAAAATTGAAGTTCGTGTGAATCCATAGGGCTACTCGGTTGTGTCGTCGAAACTCAAAATGTCGATCCTGGTGTCGCCATAGGCGCGCGCATCTCGCAAGAGGTAGCGCGCCGCTTGGGTTTCGGGCTCGCGGGACGGGCGCTCTACGGCGATCGTTGCGCCGGCGCTGAGCCAGGCGCCCGAGGCGAGGGCGGCGAGCGCCGGCTCCACGAGGCCCTGCCCGTAAGGCGGATCGAGAAAGGCCACGTCAAAGCGCGCGCCGAGCCCGGCGGGTTTGGTCCCAAGGGCGCAGGCGTCGCGGCGGTGAATGCGCGTTTCGCCGAAAGCGCCCCAGTCATCAATCGTCTGCCGGATTGCGCCGCGGGAGGCGGCGCTCGTCTCGACGAACAGCACGAACGCGGCGCCGCGCGACAACGCCTCGAACCCAAGCGCGCCCGATCCCGCGAAGAGATCGATCACCCGCGCCCCATCCAATGCGGCGCCCTGGCCATGCTCCAGGAGGTTGAACAGGGCCTCGCGCACCCGGTCGGTCGTCGGGCGCGCGACATCGCCCTTGGGCGCAGCGATCCGGCGGCCGCGATGGGCCCCGCCGACGATCCTCACTTGCGTCTCCGATGTGCGCTGGCTTCCTCAAGAAGACCGAGGCGCTCTGAAAGCTTGGGGCCGAGTTGCTCGCGCAATGTCTTCGCGGGCACCTCGTCCACCGCGCCGCGCTTGATGCTCCCCAACTGGAAGGGGCCGTAGGAAAGTCGGATCAGTCGGTTCACGCGGAGCCCCAGATGCTCCAAGAGGCGGCGCACCTCTCGGTTCTTGCCTTCTGAAATGGTGAGGATGATCCAGGCGTTGCCGCCTTGCTGGCGTTCGAGCACCGCCTTCGCTGAACCGTAGCGGACGCCGTCGATCTCTACGCCTTCGGCGAGACCATCGAGTTCGGATTGGGCGATGCGCCCGTAGGCGCGCACCTTGTAGCGGCGCGCCCAACCCGTGGAGGGCAGCTCAAGTTGGCGGGCGAGGGCGCCGTTGTTGGTGAGCAGAAGCAGTCCTTCGGTCGCGATATCGAGGCGGCCAACGGAGATCAGACGCCCGAGCGCCGGCGGCAGCGCGCCGAAAACCGTGGGCCGGCCCTCTGGATCCTCATGGGTGGTGACGAGCCCTTCGGGCTTATGGAAGCGATAAAGTTTCGTCGGCGCGGCGGCGCGCACCAGCTCCTCATCGACGCGGATTTTTGCGCCCGGCCCCACCTTGAAGGCGGGGCTGGTGAGCACTTCCCCATCGACGCTCACCCGGCCCTCGGCGATCAGCCGCTCGGCCGCGCGGCGGGAGCAGACGCCCGCCCGGGCCAGCGCCTTGGCGATCCGCTCGCCCTCGTCCCAACTTGTCGTCGCCGCAGTCATGGGGGATGACATAGGCGGGAATCGCCGACCGCGCCAACGGCCAGTGAAAGCGCCGGCGTGAGCGCGCGCCCCGCAGCGGAGGCGGCATGGACCCAGACGCGCATTTCATGGCGATCGCCTTAGAGGAAGCCGAGGCTGCGGCGAGCCGAGGGGAAGTCCCCGTGGGCGCCGCGCTCGTCGACCCCTCGGGCGCGCTGCTGGCGCGGGCCGGCAATCGCAGCGTCGAGCTGAGCGACCCGACGGCCCACGCCGAGGTGCTGGTCATGCGCGCGGCCGCCCAGCGCCTCTCAAACTACCGGCTGACCGGCTGCGCTCTCTACGTAACGCTAGAGCCCTGCGCCATGTGCGTCGGCGCGATTTCGTTCGCTCGCCTCACCCGCCTCGTTTTCGCGGCGGACGATCCCAAGGGCGGCGCGGTGCTGCACGGGCCCCGCTTCTTTGATCTCCCCACCTGCCATCATCGGCCCGACGTTGCGCGCGGGCCCGGCGCTGAGGAGAGCGCGGCGCTGCTCCGCAGCTTCTTTCGCGCGCGGCGGGGAGCCTCCATAGTGCGCAAAACCAGGTAAGGAGGATCGCCCATGGATTTCGCCCATAGCCCGCGCACGGCCGAGTACATCAGCCGGCTCCAGGCCTTCATGGACGATCACGTCTATCCGAGTGAGGCGGTCTACGAACGGGAGCTGGCCGCATTCGGCCCCGCCGACCGGTGGCGCATCCCCCCGATTATGGAGACGCTGAAGGCCAAAGCGCGCGCCGAGGGCCTGTGGAACATGTTCACGCCCAATCCGGAGCACGGGCCGGGCCTCTTCAACGCTGAATACGCGCCGCTTGCTGAAATCACCGGGCGCTCCTGGATTGCGCCGGAAGTGTTCAACTGCGCTGCGCCCGACACCGGCAATATGGAAGTTCTGGAGCGGTACGGCACGGCGGAGCAGCAAGAGGCGTGGTTGAAGCCGCTTCTGAACGGCGAGATCCGCTCCGCGTTCCTCATGACGGAGCCAGACGTCGCCTCGTCTGACGCGACGAACATCTGCACCTCCATCAAACGCGATGGCGACAATTATGTGATCAACGGCCGCAAATGGTGGTCATCCGGCGCCGGCGATCCGCGCTGCAAGATCTTCATCGTTATGGGGAAGAGCGATCCAGGCGCGGACGCCTATCGCCAGCAATCGATGATCCTCGTGCCGGCGGACGCACCGGGCGTCGAGGTTATCCGCCATCTGCCGGTTTTTGGTTATGACGACGCGCCCCACGGGCATATGGAAATCGATTTGAAAGACGTCGTCGTTCCGGCGGCGAATATGTTGCTGGGGGAAGGGCGCGGCTTTGAAATCGCGCAAGGGCGCCTTGGCCCTGGCCGGATTCACCATTGTATGCGGACGATCGGCGCAGCTGAGGCGGCGCTGGAGAAGATGGTGCGCCGGCTTCTGTCGAGAGAGGCGTTCGGCAAACCCATCGCCAAGCACTCCATTTGGGAGCAACGGATCGCCGAGGCGCGGGTGGATATTGAGATGACCCGGCTCCTCACCATGAAGGCGGCCTGGATGATGGACACCGTCGGCAACAAGGCCGCCCGCGCCGAGATTGCGATGATCAAAGTGGCGGCGCCGCGCGTCGCTCTAAGGGTGATCGACGACGCCATTCAGGCCTTCGGCGGCGCGGGCGTGGCGGAGGATGCGGGCCTTGCGCGGGCTTACGCCATGATCCGCACGTTGCGCCTCGCTGATGGGCCCGACGAGGTGCATTGCCGCACGATCGCGGGGCTTGAGTTCAAGAAGCACGCGAACCGGGGCTGACGCCCGCCCGCGCCTTTTCGTCGTCTTAAGCGCCCGCTTGTTTGGCGCGCCGCCAGGCCATCTCGGCGAGGGGCTTCACTTGCGCGCCCATGGCGTCCGCCTGGTCGCTGGAGGCGTTGCCTTGCAGCGAGCGCGCGTAGACGCCCTGAAGAATGGACGCCATACGGAACAGATTGAATGCGAAGTAGAAATCGAGATTGTCGATTTCGCCGCGTCCGGTCTGCGCGCCGTAACGGGCGGCGGCCTCTTCGATGGTGGGAATCCCCAGCGCCTCAAAGTCCGCGCCCAAAAGCCCGCCGCGCACATCCGGCGGAAACTCCCAAACCATCAGGAAATAGGTGAAATCGGCGAGGGGATGGCCGAGCGTCGAAAGCTCCCAATCCAAAACCGCGAGCGGTTCAGCCCGGTCGCTTGCGAAAATCACATTGTCCAGGCGGAAGTCCCCATGGACGATGCTGACGCTGTCGTCTTTCGGCGCGGCCCCGGGCAGCCATTCGATGAGATCGTTCATGGCGCGGATTTCCCCCGTCTCCGCCGCCTGATACTGCTTCGACCAGCGCCCGATTTGCCGGGCGATATAGTCCGTGTGCTTGCCGTAGTCGGCGAGGCCGACACTCTCAAAGTCGATACTGTGGAGCTTGGCTTGGGTGTCGATCATCGCGTCATAGATGGCGCGGCGCTCCGCAGGCTCCGTATCCGGCAAACGCGCTTCCCAGAAAATCCGACCCTCAATGAACTCCATCACGAAAAAGACGGAGCCGATGACGTCCGCATCCTCGCATAGAAGATAGGTGCGCGGCGCCGGGAAGCCGGCCCCATGAAGGGCGGTCATGATGCGGTGTTCGCGCTCAACCGCGTGGGCTGAAGGGAGGAGGTCGCCCGGCGGTTTGCGGCGCAGCACATAGCGCGCGCCCGGCGTCTCCAGAAGATATGTGGGGTTCGATTGTCCGCCAGAGAACTGCTTGACGATCAAAGGGCCGGCGTAACCCGGCAAATGCGTCGCGAGGTAAGCGTCCAGCTTGCGTTCGTCAAACCGCAGCCGGTCCGGCGTTTGTTTGACGCCTTCACTGGTGGAAACGGTGGCGGGCGCGTCGGCCCCGTCGCTTCGCTGGGTCATCGCGGGCTTCCTCCTATCGGCGTCTGTTCTTCGTTGCGGCGATCGTAGACGCTCCCGCGCGCCAGGCAAACGCGGGCGCCCTAGCGGGTTTCAGGGGGGCGTCGCCGATATCCGAGGCGTTCGCCCGACTTCTGGCGCGCTTTGCCTTTGCCAGCGGCGCGCGTCGGCTTAGGGTTGCATCCATGCCAACGTCCGCGATTCCCGGCGGGGCCCCGAGCGAAAACGCCGGCCTCTCCAATGTTCATGAGTATTCGGTCTCAGAGCTTTCAGGGCAGCTGAAGCGCACCATTGAGGACGCGTACGGCCATGTGCGCGTGCGCGGCGAACTCGGGCGGGTGACGCGGGCGGGCTCCGGCCACATGTATCTCGATCTGAAGGACGAACGGGCGGTGCTCTCCGGCGTCGTCTGGAAGGGCCAGGCGGCGCGCCTCAAAATCAAGCCGGAGCAGGGGCTGGAGGTGATCGCCACCGGGCGGCTCACCACTTTTCCCGGGCAGTCTCGCTACCAAATCGTCATTGAGAGCTTAGAGCCCGCCGGCGTCGGCGCGCTCATGGCGCTGCTTGAGGAACGGCGCAAGAAACTCGCCGCCGAGGGCCTGTTCGACGAGGACCGCAAACGGGCGCTGCCCTTCTTGCCGCAGACGATTGGCGTCGTCACCTCGCCCACCGGCGCCGTGATCCGCGACATTCTGCACAGGTTGCGGGATCGGTTTCCAAGGCCCGTGCTGCTTTGGCCGAGCCTGGTGCAGGGAGAGAAGGCCGCCGAGCAAATCGCCGCCGGCATCGCCGGGCTGAACGCATTGCCGGAGGCCGCGGAAGGCCCGGAGGGCTCATCAGGCGGCCCCACGCGGCCGGACGTTATCATCGTCGCCCGGGGCGGCGGCTCCTTAGAAGATCTCTGGGCCTTCAATGAGGAGATCGTGGTGCGCGCGGCGGCGGCGAGCGCCGTCCCGCTCATTTCCGCCGTCGGCCATGAGACGGATACGACCCTGATTGATTTCGCCGCCGATCGGCGTGCGCCGACGCCAACGGCGGCCGCGGAGATGGCAGTCCCCGTCCGCGCAGAGCTAACCTCGGCGGTGCTCGATCTGGAACGCCGCCTTGTGGGGGCCGAGGCGCGGCTGCTTGAGCGCGGCCGCACGCAACTGTCGGGCGCGGCCCGGGGCCTTGGCCGTCCTGAGGCGTTGACGGCGCCCGCGCGCCAGCGGCTCGATCTTGCGGCCTCGGCGCTCGGGGCGGCGGGCGCTGCGGCGACCCAGCGGGCGGGGCTCGCTTTTGAGCGCATAGCGGGCCGGCTTTCGCCCTTGGCGCTGCGCAGCGGTCTCGCCCGCCGGGGCGACCATGTCGCCGGCCTCTCCCAGCGCCTCGCCCGCGCCGCGGCTCAGAGCGTGAGCGGCCGGCGGGAGGCTTTGGCGCGCCTCGCCCTTTCGCCCAAGGCGGCGGCTGATCTCGGCGCCCGCAAGCGGCGGGATCTCTCTGAAGCGGCGCGCGCGCTCGCCCAGGCGATGGCGCGGGCGCAGGAGGCGCGGCGCGCGAAGCTCAAGGGCGCGGGCGGCGTCCTCGAAGCTCTTGGGCCGCGCGGGGTGCTCGCGCGCGGGTTCGCCCTCGTGCGGGACGAAACGGGCGGCCTCATCCGCAGCGCTGAGGCGTTGAAGCCCGGCGACGCCGCGCGCCTTCAATTCGCTGACGGCGAGCGGCGCGTCACGGCGACGCCTGACCCCGCGTCCGCGCCGCGCGAGGGCGACGGGCCCCGGCCGCGGGCGCGCGCAAAAACCCCTTCGAAACCCAGCGCGCGTCAGCCGCGTTTGTTGTAGGCTCGCGCAATGGATTTCAAATTTGATGCTGAGGGTCCGATGGACGGTGAGGCGGTTCTTTCCTACGGCGATGCGGAGTACAAGATCGTTAAACCCGGCGCATACGTCACCTGCGCCGTCACCGGCGCGCGCATCGCCCTCGACGCGCTGCGCTATTGGAATGTGGAGCGGCAGGAGGCTTACGCGGACGCGGCCGCCTCGCTCCAAGCTCACCGCGCCGCCGCGGGCGGCGGGCGCGGCTGAAGAGACGCTTAGAACCTCACTCCCACCAACGCAGAAAGGCCGATCGTATGCTGACTGTTATCGCCAATCGTTTGAACGCGGTGTTTTTGGCGGCGATCCTCGTCGTCGCGGCGGCGGGCTGCGCCGGTGGGCCGGCAAGCGCACGAGAGCGCATCTCGCTAAGCGGCCCCCTTATCCAGGGCGGGCTTGTGCTTGGCCAGACTGAGCCCGGCGCTGTCGTCAATCTGGACGGCATTCCGATCATGGTGGACCCTACCGGCGCGTTCGGCTTCGGGTTCGACCGGGACTATGAGCCCACTGCAACCCTGTCCGTGCGGTTTGCGGACGGCTCCACCGAGCAATGGGCGCTGACGATCGAGCAGCGTGACTACGATATTCAGCGCATTGACGGGTTGCCGGATTCCAAAGTGACGCCGCGCACGCCCGAGCAAATCGCCCATATCCAGCGCGATCAGGCGAAAAAGCGAAAGGCGCGCGAGATCACCCACACTGGCCAATGGTATCGGGAGCCATTTATCTGGCCCGTGACGGGCCGGATCAGCGGCGTGTTCGGCAGCCAGCGCGTTTTGAACGGCAAGCCGAAGCGGCCCCATTACGGGCTTGATGTGGCGGCCCCGACAGGGACGGCGGTAAAGGCCCCCGCTGGCGGCGTGGTCCGCCTCGCTGAGACCGACATGTATTTCGAGGGCGGATTGATCTTCCTCGACCATGGCCACGGCATTGAAAGCGCGTTTTTGCACCTCTCCCGCGTTGACGTTGAGCCTGGCGACCAAATCGCCCAAGGCGACGTGATTGGGGCCGTGGGCTCCACCGGCCGCTCCACGGGGCCGCACCTGCACTGGTCCATCCGCTGGGCCGGCCAACAACTCGATCCCGCCTACCTCGTCCCGCCAATGGAAGAGGCGGAGTAAGACGACGCCCGAAGGCCCAGCTAGCGGTCGTCATCTGCCGGTCAAGCCTTCGAATGACGGAGCGGCCATGTGTTTATCCCTCCGCGCTGCGTTCCGTATGGCGGACCCCCCAGTCGCGCATGGACAGGAGGATAGGGCGCAGCGTGTGGCCATAGTCCGTGAGGCTGTATTCCACCTTAGGCGGAACTTCGGCGTAGACTTGGCGGTGGACGACGCCGTCGGCCTCTAGCTCCCGCAACTGGTTCGTCAGCATCTTTTGCGTGGCGCCGGGCACAAGGCGGCGCAACTCCCCAAAACGCAGCACGCCTTCTTCCATCAGCTTAAAGAGAATAACCGGTTTCCAACGCCCGCCAATGACGGAGAGCGTCGCCTCCACGGAGCAGCCAAAGGGCGCTCCGTAAGCGGCGGGGAGCTGCGACGGGTCGGCCATGGTTTCCTCCACGATACCAATGCACGAAAAGGTGTGTACTTGCGAAAGCAATAGCGGCCCCTCAGGTTGGGGACAAGTGGACACGCGATACCGGCAAGGAGCACCTGCAATGAAAGCCATGCGTTTGGCCGCCCTCGGCGACGATCAACCGTTTGAACTCTTTGACAAGGATGAGCGGGCGCCGGGCCCCGGCGAGGTCGCCATCGCCGTCCACGCTACGAGCGTGAACCCCGTCGATACGAAAATTCGCGCTGGGGCCGCGGCCATCGCGCCGGAGGACCCTATCGTGCTCGGCTGCGACGTCGCTGGCGTAATCGAAGCGGTGGGGCCGGGCGCCGCGCGCTTCAACGTCGGCGATCGCGTTTTCGGCTGCGCCGGCGGCGTTAAGGGACGGGATGGCGCCTATGCGGAGCGTATGATCGCCGATGAACGGTTGCTTGCGCCCGCGCCAAGCAGTCTCTCCATGCGGGAGGCGGCGGCGCTCCCCCTTGTGGGCATTACAGCGTGGGAGGCGCTCGTCGACCGCGCCGCGGTTCAGCCTGGCGAAACCGTTCTTGTCCATGGCGGGGCCGGCGGCGTCGGCCATATGGGCGTGCAGCTCGGCAAAGCCCTCGGCGCCATCGTTCACACGACGGTGTCATCGGACGAAAAAGCCGAAATCGCGATGAGCCTCGGCGCCGACCGCGCCATTCGGTACAAAGAGAAATCTGTCGCCGACTATGTGGCGGAGGAAACGGGCGGCGCGGGCTATCCTGTTGTCTTCGACACGGCGGGCGGCCCGACCCTGCCCGCGTCCCTTGAGGCTGTGGCCATCAACGGCCGCGTCTCCGCCATTGTTTCGATGGACTCCGCGCCGGATCTCACGCCCCTCCATGTGAAGAACGCGGCGCTGCATGTGGTGTTCATGCTCATCCCCATGCTGACAGACAGCGGGCTGGAGCGCCACGGCGCCATCTTGGAGCGCCTAGCGCGCCTCACCGACGCCGGCCGCCTCCGCCCCCTCCTCGACAAACGCCGCTTCAAACTCGAAGAGGTCAGCGCCGCCCACGCCCATCTCAAAAGCGGCGACGCGGTGGGGAAAGTCGTGATTGACGTGATGCATAAGTGATGCGGGGTGTGGTGGACCTGAAATCAGGCTGACGCGTTTAAGTCAGCCTCTTCTTTTATAGCCCCTCTCCCACGGGGAGAGGGGTTTGGGGTGAGGTCGCGGCGTCTCCGTCGAACACAGACGCCGCGACCCTGGCGAAGAGAGCGTCCCCATCCAACGCGTCATCGTTCTTGATACGCAAGATATCCCACCCCGCCTCTCGAAGGGCCGCGTCGCGCTGTTTGTCGCGTTCCCGCTGAATGGGAAATTCGTGCACAGAGCCGTCTACCTCAATAACCAGACGCTTTCTGACGATCGCGAAATCAACAATGAAGCGGCCAATCGGATGCTGTCGGCGCACCGGGAAGCCAAGGGTTCGAAACCGACGGACGACGGACCAGGCGCGCCGTTCAGCAAAAGTGGCGTCGCGCCGGAGGCGTCTGGCTCGTGTGATTTGCGCTGCCTGTGGCATAGCGAGAACAATATAGGAACATTCTGACATTGTCTAGGTGTTGTCCCTCACCCCTAGCCCCTCTCCCACGGGGAGAGGGGGACGGCCTCCCGTCATCAAACTTACGCCGACTGTGAGGGTCATGCCGACGAGGAAGGCGGGGATCATTTCGTAGAGGTCGTGGGTTTGCGCTTTGAAGAAAACGATCCAAACGACGGCCGTGCCGAAACCGCCGAGCATGCCGGCGATGGCGCCGGCAAGCGTTGTGCGTTTGAAATAGAGGGCGCACAGGATCGGCGGCCCAAAAGCGGCGCCGAGGCCGGACCAGGCGAACAGGACGAACCAGAAGATGAACTTCGCCTCGCCCGCCGCGAAGATAAGGGCGATGACGCCGATAATCAGCGTCACGATT
>JBCDJH010000027.1:0-11307 GCA_038747965.1 Pseudomonadota bacterium | reverse complement strand
TATTGAGAGGTAGCGAGGCGGCATGCTTGATAGCGTCAGCTCTTCCACCGGCGACAACACACCGTTTCATGCGGCCGACGCGGAAGACGTGTTGACGCACTTGGGGTCGTCGTTGCAGGGCCTGTCGTCGGACGAGGTCGCGCGCCGGTTGGAGAAGTACGGCCGAAACGCGCCGCCTGAGCACCGGAAACAGAATATCGTCTTACGGTTTCTGGGGCATTTTCATCACGTCCTGATCTACGTGTTGCTAGCCGCGGCAATCGTCACGTACTTACTGGGCCATCCGTTCGATACGGCGGTGATCCTAGCGGTCGTTCTGGCGAACGCGGTGATTGGATTTATCCAAGAAGGCCGCGCCGAACGGGCTATGGACGCGATCAAAGAGATGCTAGCGCCGCATTCGACGGTTGTGCGTAACGGTCAACGGCGGGAAATCGACAGCGCCGAACTCGCGCCAGGCGATATCGTGTTCATCGAGGCGGGCGATAAGACGCCTGCGGATTTACGCCTCCTACGCACCCACGGTCTTCAAGTTCAAGAAGCGATCCTAACGGGCGAGTCGGTGCCGGTCGATAAGGGTGTCGATCCGGTTGCTGTGGACGCGCCCCTGGGCGATCGCACATGCTTGGCTTTTAGCGGCACGCTGGTGACGGCCGGTCAAGGCCGCGGCGTGGTCGTCGCCACGGGCGCTTCAACCGAGATTGGCCGGATCTCCGGCCTCTTGTCGGATGTTGAAACTCTAACGACCCCCCTCGTTCGCCAAATGAACGAATTTGCAAAATGGCTGACGCTTTTCATCTTGGCGATCGGCTCAATCCTCCTCATGTTCGGGTACTTCGTTGAACACTATGACTTCTTTGAAATGTTTATGGCCGTGGTCGGACTTTCGGTCGCAGCCATCCCGGAAGGTCTGCCGGCGGTCTTGACGATTACGCTTGCCGTCGGCGTCCAGGCAATGGCCAAACGCAACGCGATCGTCCGCAAACTTCCGGCGATCGAGACACTGGGGTCGGTGTCCGTCATTTGCTCCGACAAAACGGGCACGCTCACCCGCAATGAAATGGTTGTCACAGATATCGTCACGCCATTCCATACCTACACCGTGGAGGGCGACGGCTACAGCCCGACAGGCGCCGTGTTGGAAGACGGTAAGCCGGCAGATCTATCGCGCCTTTCAGCGATCGCGGCGGCCGCGGCGCTGTGCAACGACTCTGAACTGCACGAGCAGTCCGGGGTCTGGAATGCGACGGGCGAC
Organism: Pseudomonadota bacterium; assembly: GCA_038747965.1. Classification (GTDB taxonomy): domain Bacteria; phylum Pseudomonadota; class Alphaproteobacteria; order Caulobacterales; family Parvularculaceae; genus JBCDJH01. The sequence goes on along the minus strand of JBCDJH010000027.1, from coordinate 10,052 downwards.
CCGATGGAAGGCGCGCTGTTGGCGTTCGCCGCCAAGAGCGGCGCAGCCAAGGGCGAAATAGAAGCGCGTGCGCCGCGCCTTGACACCATTCCCTTCGATGCGCGGCACCGCTTTATGGCGAGCCTTCACGGTACGCCCGACGAGGACAGCGTCATATACGTGAAGGGCGCGCCTGAAAGCGTTTTTGACATGTGCGCGCAGGAGCATTCCCCGAACGGCGGCGCACATCCCATCAATGTTGAAGCATGGCGCGCAAGAGCCGACGCCCTAGCAGCCAAGGGGAGACGCGTGCTCGCTCTAGCGATGGACGCGGGCGTCAGCAAACAAGGAGATTTGTCATTCGACGATGTGGAGGGCGGCCTTACGTTCTTGGGCCTCGCCGGAATAGTAGACCCCCCGCGACCCGAGGCCGTAGAAGCGGTGACGGAGTGCCGCCAGGCCGGGATTCGTGTAAAGATGATCACTGGCGACCATGCGGGTACGGCGGCCGCGATCGGTCGCGACATTGGTTTGGCGCAAACCGACAGGGTCCTAACCGGCGCAGACATCCACGATATGGACGACGCAGCGCTCGCCCGCGCCGCCGTGGAGACAGACGTGTTTGCGCGCACGAGCCCCGAAGACAAGCTGCGGCTCGTTAAGGCGCTCCAGTCCGAGGGGCTAACCGTCGCTATGACCGGTGATGGCGTCAACGACGCCCCAGCCCTCAAAAGGGCCGACGCCGGGGTGGCGATGGGCCAAAAGGGCTCAGAAGCCGCTAAGGAGGCTGCAGAAATCGTTCTGGCTGACGATAACTTCGCCTCCATCGCCGCAGCTGTTCGCGAAGGCCGAACCGTTTACGACAATATTACAAAGGTTATCAGTTGGACGCTGCCGACGAATGGCGGTGAGGCGATGACGATCCTCGTCGCCTTGCTGTTCGGCATGACCCTGCCCATCACGCCGATCCAGATTCTTTGGGTCAATTTGGTGACAGCAATAACCCTCGGAGTGGCGCTGGCCTTTGAGCCTACCGAGGAGAACACGATGCGGCGCCCCCCAAGACCGCGTGACGCCCCCATTCTGGGCGGCGGGCTGGTCTGGCAGATCGTGCTCGTCTCCATGCTGTTTTTCGCAGGAGTCTTCGGCGTTTTCGCGTTCTCGACAGATCGCGGCGACGCCATTCCTTATGCACGCACAATGGCGATTAACACGCTCGTTGTGTTTGAAATCGCTTATCTATTCTTTGTACGAAACATATATGGCGCATCTCTCACCTGGAGCGCTGCGAAAGGAACGAGGATTATTTGGATTTGCGTCGTGGTCGTCACCACCCTGCAATTCGCAATCACCTATGCGCCCCCCCTTCAAACCGTGTTTGGGACAGCGCCTGTGACCTTGACTGACGGCGTGCTGGTCTTAGGGCTTGGCGCCGCCCTGTTCGTGCTCCTCGAAATCGAAAAACAGCTTCGCCTCAGCCTTGGCCGCCGCGGCGCCTCACGCAACGCGCCGGCGGCTTTCTAGTTCCGCACTCGCCTGTCGCCGATCGTTTCAACGTGACGGCCAGCGGCCGGGCGGCGACCTTGCCCGTGGCGCTCCTCGCAACTTAGGTTTAAGGGTTAGCAACGGGACAAGGGCCGTCAAGCCGGTCACGATCAAAACATGGCCTAGTCACTTCGATCGGGCGGTCCGTAGAGGGGAACTCCATATGGTGCGGTTTGCTTGCATCATCTTACTTTTCGTCGTTGCAGGTTGTGGCGGCGAGACCGAAGTCGTAGAGCCTCCGGTTCGCGGTCTGTTGACGATCACAGTTGGGGAGACTGAAAGCGGCACACGCCGGCGGTATCCCGGCATCCTGGAGCCAAAGGAACTAAACGGACTGTCGTTTGAAGTGGCAGGTAAGCTCGGCGAGGTTGACCTGTCCGTCGGGCAGCGCGTCAGCGCTGGCGAGGTCTTGGCGCGCCTAGACGCCGACCAATTCGAGATCGCCATTGAGAACCGCCGCGCGCAGCTCGATGAGGCGGAGGCGACGCTTAAGCAAGAGACGGAGGATCTAGAGCGTCAACGGAAGCTCCTTAGCTCAGGCACCGTGACGCGTGTCGCCTTTGAAAACGCCGAAACGGATTTCAAAACAGCTCGCGCCCGAGCGCGACAGGCGGAAGAAGCGCTCAAGTCGGCAGAGGAAGACTTGGAAAACTCCGTCCTCACCGCCCCTTTCGACGGCATTGTGAATTCCGTCGACGTGGATTCCTTCGCCACCGTGGCAACGGGCGCTCCCATCGTATCTGTCTACGCCGCCTCGACCTACGAAGTCTCCTTCTCCGTGAACTTTGAGACCGTGTCGCAGCTAGAACTGGGCACCCCAGCGACCGTCCGGCTCGCCGACGATCCAACCGTCACGCTTGCCGGCGCGGTGACAGAACTGGGCGAACGTGCGGACGCCGTGTCCTCATTTCCAGTGGTGGTCGACTTGACGGAGCGGACCTCAATCATCCGTGCAGGTATGGCCGTTGAAGTGGCGCTGGAGTTCGAGCTGCCCGTCACCGAGGGCTTCTTAATCCCGATCCGGGCGGCCATCGCAGAGGGAATGCCGCGTGAACGTCGCGCCCCGTCCAACCCAACCGCCCTCACTGTCTACGTGTTTGATCCCGAGCTTAGCGTTGTGCGCCGCCGCGAAGTGATAATGGCGGGCCTTCGCGAGAATCGCCTGGTGATCATCAGCGGCCTTGAACGCGGAGAGAGGGTCGCGGTCGCAGGCGTTAGCTATCTGCGAGACGGCATGAAGGTGAAGCCCCTCGAAGGCGAGGGCTAATCGCCATGAACATTACCAATTTCGGCTTGGAGAAAAGCCGGTTCACATACGCGGTCATGGTGATGATCGCGCTTTTGGGCGTCAGCGCCTATGGCTCACTGCCGAAGCGGGAGAACCCGGCGGTGACCATCCGCACGGCCTCGGTGATCGCCCAATTCGAAGGCATGGCCCCGGAACGTGTGGAAAATCTGATCGCCATTCCGATCGAGCGAAAGATCCGCGAGATTGGCGAAGTTGAAGATATTGAGACGATCATCACAACGGGCCAAGCCCTAGTCTATGCCAGGATCTATGACTCGGTCGACGAGGTCGGCATCGCCAGCGCGTGGGAAGATCTCCGCAATAAGATGAATGAGGTCGTCCGCGAGTTACCGGAGGGTACGGCGGATCCTGTCGTGAATACAAACTATGGCGACGTAGCTGTGGCGACAGTGGCGATCACCGGCGATGGGTTCGACCTCGCCTATTTGGAAGACGTCGCGAACGACTTTCGAAAGGCCATGTTCAAAGCCGACGGCGTTACAAAGGTGAGCTTTGACGGCGTTCAAGACGAACGGATTTGGCTTGATCTCGACAATCGGAAGCTCGCCTCCGTAGGCGTTCAGCTCGATCAAGTCTTGCAAGATCTCCAGGCTCAGAACGTGATCCTTCCAGCCGGCGAGATTGACGCCGACGGCGAGACAATCGTGCTGGAAGCGAATGGCGATTTGGGCTCGGTTCGAGAGATCGAAAATGTGCTGACGAAGGTGCCGGGTCTTGCGGGGTACGTCAGGCTCGTAGACCTCGTGAATGTTCGCCGAGGGTACGTCGATCCGAAGGAGGCCCCCGTTTTCTACAACGGCGAGCCCGCAATCGTGACGTCGATCGAGATGTCTTCGGATACAGATATCCAGCGACTAGGTCGCGATCTCGCAAACCGCATTGAAGTGTTTGAGGCTAGTCAGCCTATCGGGATCGCTCTGAACGTCTCGACGTTCCAAGAGACCGCCGTTACGGAAGCCGTCAACAACGCCCTATCAAACGTTGGACAGACCTTTCTGGTCGTGTTCGTTGTTATGCTGTTCTTCCTCGGCCTTCGGCCAGCCGCCGTGATCGCATGCATAGTGCCCTTCGCAACGATGTTTACGCTGACGTTAATGAGCCCGCTTGGGATCGAAATCCAACAGGTCTCCATAGCGGCGGTGATTATCTCGCTTGGCCTCCTCGTCGATAATGGGCTTGTCGTGGTTGAGGACATCGAAGGCCGGATCAATCGAGGGGAAGATCCTTTCGAAGCCGCTCGAACGGCGGGGAAGCAGTACGCTGTGCCGCTCGCCGTAGCGTCGATCACCACTATATCCGCCTTCCTCCCCATGTTTCTCATCGAAGGCACCGAAGGCGACTACGCTTATGCGCTTGGCGCTGTGGTGGCGGCGATGCTCGCCGGCTCATGGATCACCGCCCTCTACATTCTTCCCTTTTTGTCCGCTCGATTGATTAGACGGCAGGAGGGCAAGACTTCGACTAATCGCCTGGTCAACTGGTATGGCGATGTCGTACGCAGGCTTTTGCCATTTGGGCTGCCTATTTTTGGTTCCATGATCGTGCTGGTGGCGCTTGCGCTTACGCAGTTTGGCGCCCTGAAAAACGAGATGTTCCCGCTAAGCGAACGCTCCGAGTTCCTCATATATATGGAGATGGAGAAGGGAACCTCGATTTCTGGAACAGAGGCGTACGCGTTGGAAGTGACGGATTGGCTTCTTAATAAGGAAGTTAATCCGGAGGTGAGCGACGTCACGGCGTTTGTCGGGTCCGGCGGACCGCGCTTCTACCTCTCCCTCGACCCAGCCGACCCCGAAGCATCAAGCGCCTTTTTCCTTGTGAATGTTCAAGATGCGGCTTCGGCAAGCCAGGCCCTAGATCGCGCGAGACGCACTTTCATTGAGGAGTTTCCCGCAGCATATTTCCGCGTGACGCGCCTTTCCATGGGAGGTGAAGAGTCCGGCATGGTGAATATTGAAATCACCGGCCCGGACGCTGATGTCCTGTTAGAGGCTGCTGATCGCGCCAAGCTCGCCTTCGGAAACGCCGCCGCCGACCTTGTGAAGTTGGAAAGCGATTGGGGCGGGAAAGTCTTGAAGATTGTTGTGGACATCGCCCAAGACAAGGCTCGTGAATTGGGCGTGACGTCCGAAGAAGTCTCCCAGGTCATGGAGGCCTATTTCTCTGGGACGCGCTATTCATATTTCCGGGAGGACGACAATCAGATTCCCATCGTTCTGCGTGCGGAGGAGCCTTACCGCGACTCTGTTGAGGATTTTATAAATCTCTCTATTTCCGCCAATGGACGCCTCATTTCAATCGATCAGGTCGCCGACTTCAAGGCTGTCATTGAGTATTCGGAAATCCGCCGAGAAAATCAGCTCCGTCAAGTCATCATTTCCGGCAAAAGCGCAAGCCTTGCGGCGGTCGATCTGTTGGCGAGGGTTGAGACTGACCTTGATGTTCTCGCACAGGATCTAGGACCCGACTACGCTCTAAATATCGGGGGTGAGATTGAGGACAGCGCCGAGGTTTACGCTAAACTCGGCGCAAACCTTCCGCTCGCGCTCGGGGTGATGTTGCTGGCGCTCATATTTCAATTCAACTCGCTCAGGCGCTCTGTGATCACCTTTCTAACGATCCCAATCATAATGCTCGGCTCGCCATTCGCCCTCGCGCTTACAGGGCGGCCGATGTCTTTCTTCGCGGTGTTAGGCCTGATGTCGTTGATGGGCATCATCATTAACAATGCAATTGTGCTGATCGATCAAATCGATATCGAAGCCAAAACTCATGAACTTAAAGAAGCAATAGTTCGTGCATCTATGAAACGCGCAAGACCAATTATCTTAACATCACTCACGACAATCCTCGGTCTTTTTCCCATGGCGCTGAACGGGGGATCGCTTTTCGAACCCATGGCGACGATAATGATGGGAGGTCTGCTCGTTGCATCGCCATTGACCCTGATCGTCGTCCCGAGCTTGGCTTTCTTGTTCCTCAGCAATCGACGCAATCCAACCGCGCAACAGGTCTCTGCTTGATGTTTGGCTATAGGATAAGAGACAATCGACGCTTCTTGGGCGCCGCTGCCTCTACCAGCACGTCAACTCGAGAAGTGGGGCGACTTCTGGACTTCACGGAGCGCTCCCCCAACAGACGCCACACCTTGAACATAGCTCTGCTCTATCAGTGCGTCCTGTAAATCGGAAGACTACGCGATTGCGTAGATGTCTCAGGCATTCGCTGGATGACATCAGCCAACGCGGACGTTTCTACACACCCCTCTTATCACTCACTTGGCACTGAAATCTCCAGCCCGTCCAACAAGGGCGAGATCGAAATCTGACAAGACAGGCGTGATGTTTCCTGAAGGTCATCAACGCCGTCAAGAAGCGCTGCTTCATCGCCTGTTGCGGAGCCGCCGACTTTCGTCAACCAGGCCGGATCGACTAGGACATGGCATGTCGCACATGACAGAGCTCCGCCACAGATCGCATCAATGCCATCCGTGTCGTTCTCGGCCAAGACTTCCATAAGGGTTGAACCCTCTTCAGCCTCGAGAGTTTCGATTTCTCCATTACGTGTACGAACGATTACTCGTAGCATAGGGATATCCAAGTTATGCGTGAAGGGCGCTTTATGCAGCTTGGTCGGCGCCGAGTTCCGCGGTTAATTGGTCCTTTGCAATCTTCCGCAGTAGCTTACGCAAATGTCCAAGTCCTAAGTCGTGCTTATACAGCATTTCCTTATCTCGGGCGTTCGGCGTCAGATTTTCGAGGACGACTCGATCCTGCTCCAAGACGTCCCAATGCAGCCCTTCAAGTCGGGTGCGATACATAAAGCGCCACAGATCGCGTCGCCAACCTTCAACCTTCCGGGTCCGCCAGAAAAAGACGACACAATTGTTCTCGTCAACCGGCGTCGTTACGCCGACGATTCCAAAATTGCCACCAGGCCCAGCCCCGGAGCCATACGGAATTTCGAGAATCAACCATGGCGCGGTGGTCAGTCCAAACTCAACCCAATCGAAGTTCACGCCGGATTGGTCCGTTTTCTCGAATCGAAAACCGAATTCTGTTTCGCTCAACGCCATGTCAGACGTTTTGTCGCCCCGCGCCATAGAGTGGGACGCGGAGTGCAGATAAGCTCCGTGCATGGGATCGGCGACGTTTTCCATGGCGTAAGAGTGGCATACGCCCCAGTTCGCTACGCTGAGAAACGATGCGTAACTCTCACTGGTAAGTTGTTCAGGCAACTCCAGAGGCGGGGCCTCTTCGCCCTCACCCCCAAAATACACCCAGACAGCGTCATGGCGCTCTATGGTGGGATACGTCTTTAAGCACTTCCGTCCGATCAGCGCCTTAGTGTTTATCGCGGGGACATCGGCGATTTCGCCGTCTTGGTTCAACTGAACGCCGTGGTACCAGCAGGCCACCCGGTCGCCCAAATTCCAACCGAGAGACAGCCGCGCGCCGCGATGGGGGCACCTATCTTCCAGGCAATGAACACCGCCCTCGCCGTCACGCCAAAGAACGATGTGCTCGCCGAGACGTGTCAGCCCGAGCGGGTTTGCTCCTAACGCCCAACTGGGCGTTACAGGATACCAGAGACTGCGAAGGCCGAGATCGACTCTGCGCAGGACGTCAGCCTTCGTTACTTTTTGTTCGGTCATCGCGCTTGCACCTTTTCTCGCCTATTCCGCTATTGAGGGACGATACCGCCGCCTCGGCGCGGCTGGGGCGCGTCCGCGTCGCCTGGCAGAGCCTCAAGGCGCGCGATCGTCCCCTTAAAGTTATCTTCAGTCCAAGCCTCAGCGGCGGGTGGCTTGAGGTCCGACGCGTTGAGCGCCGCTACAATGGCGGATAGCGTTTCAACGCCGGAGGCGAATGCCCCTTCGAGCGTCCGCGACAACGCCGCCTCGTACTCTGTGGGCTTTCGACGTCGGGTCTGCCACGCCATATTGTAGGGTTTCGAACCCGGTGTCTCGATAGCGCCTTTTCCACCTTCGGTGGATGGAGTCCGACTGTTGTTTCGGTCGATAAATGGGTTGTGCTCAACAGGACGATCCGTCATGCGCTAACTCCGCCAATTTCGACAAACTGTTTTCTATATTGAACTGCGTTTCCTGGGCTAAACTATTTTGATAGGAATCGAGCGTCAAGCATTAGTCGCTGGATGCAGGAAACGGATAGGGTCCAAGGCGCGTCAACGCCAGAAGGCCAAGCAACCCTACGCCCACAAAGGTAACGAGCACCTCTGTGTAACGCCCAAAGTAATCGTAACCGTAACCGAGGGCGATTGGCCCAATAGCTGCTCCAATGATAAACGCGGAAAGCATATATCCGTATATCTGCCCAAACGACTTTAGGCCGAAGTAGCGGCTGACGAAGTAAGCGATCAAGTCGCTTTCCGCCCCGAACCCTACGCCCACAAGAAGCACAGCGATCAACAACGCGCCTGGCGCGGCGGCCCCTAGTAGCAGGACGAAACCCACGAGCGAGATTGAAAAGAATACGATGGCGACTGTTGGCGCAAAAAACCGATCCAACAAAAGGCCGACAACCACGCGCCCTAGAAATGTAGTCGCCCCAAAGGCCGCAGCGTATTTAGCCGCCACGGCTCCGGTCAGGCCTTCATCTTTCAAGAGCGGGACAATGTGCGGAACAAATCCTGTCAACAAGCAGGAGAAGAGGAGGATGGTCGACGCGATGACCCAGAAATCGCGTGTTTGTATCGCTTCTCGTGCGGTTTTGCCCGGCAAGCTCGTCGATTCAAGGACGCCCTGGCTTGTTGGCTTGGGCCGCGCAAGAAGGAGAACGAAAATCAATGGGATGGCGAAAACCGATGCGCCAAGAGCCCCGAACGTCGCGCGCCACCCATATTGCGTTAGAACATGATCGACGAGCGGCGGAATGACGGCGTAGCCGGCGCCCAGCCCCGATGCTGCTAGCCCTATCGCCAGCCCCCTTCGTCTATCAAACCAAGAGGTGATGAGCCGCGTGTAGGGCATGCTCTGCGCCCCCGGCGAGAAGGCTCCAGCGACGAATAAGACCGCATAAAGATGAAAGAGACTTGATAAGCCAAAATACGGCGTGGCCAAGCTTGCGCCAAACAACGATACGAAGATGATTAAGACCCGCCGCGCGCCGATTTGGTCCATGAGCCGCCCAATGAAGGGAGCCGCGACAATCGTCGATAGATTAAATACAGTGAGAGCGAACATAACGTCACCGCGCCCCCACCCGAATTCTGACTGAAACGCTCCCGCCAGAATGCCAAGCGAACCGAACACCAAAGGGCCAGGGCTCACGGCAAGGCCAACCAGCGAGGCCCCGACGACAGGCCAACCGCCATAGGTCAGCCGGCTCTCAAGTTGCTGGTTCATGCGCCGCCACCCTTGTTCACCCCGCATGCGACCAAAACTAACGCGCGAGGGTTTGCCCCCATGGCCCCAGAGGCATCGCCAACAGACTGCGCCTTGTCTCGAGAGGAAACCATGAGGGCTTGATCTTGATCATTTTGTCTCCATAATGCAACACGCGTTTTGTATAAGAAACATTCTTTGGTCGGCGTTAGCTAACGATCGGCTTGTTTGACAGACGGAGGGGCCGATGAGCGCCATTCAGAAATTGGATGCAAGTGGCCTAAACGACCGTCAAGACAGCGCGGCGGCGCCCGCCCCGCGCCGCGGTTCGGTCGGCGAGTTGGTGGTTGAGATGCTTGCGCAGGCCGGCGTTGACACGGCTTTCGGGGTCATCAGCATACATAATATGCCAATCCTGGACGCAATAGGCCGAGGCGGCGCGATCCGCTTCGCGCCAAGCCGAGGCGAAGCAGGCGGAGTCAACATGGCTGACGCATTCGCGCGCGTCCGCGGCGAACTCGGCGTCGCCATCACAAGCACAGGGACCGCCGCTGGCAACGCCGCCGGCGCGATGGTGGAGGCGCTGACAGCTGGAAGCCCCGTGCTTCACATAACTGGCCAGATCGAAACCGAGCACCTCGACAAGGACCGCGCCTATATTCATGAAGCGCCTCGCCAACTTGACATGCTTCGGGCCGTCTCTAAGGCGGCTTTTCGCATTTCATCTCCGCAAGCGGCGGCAGGCGTCCTGAGGAAAGCGATTGAGACAGCGCTGTCAGCGCCGACCGGACCCGTGAGCCTTGAGATACCGATCGATGTGCAAGCGGCGACCGTTGACCTGCCGGCGACTTATCTTATTCGGCCGCGCCCGGC
>JBCDJH010000026.1:0-11391 GCA_038747965.1 Pseudomonadota bacterium | reverse complement strand
TTTACTCTAATCCGCCAGTCGATCCGCCAACAAACCAATGTCCGTTGTCACATACTGATCAAGGGTCGCGCCGCCGTCGGCGATCGCCTCCTCCAGATCGACATCGCCGTCCGCAAGCGCCTCTGCGAAACCGAGGATGAGCATGTAAAGCTCTTCGGGCTCGCCTTGGATGGTGAGGCCGAAGGACGGGTTCTCGGCTTCGATCGCGGCCCATTTGGTGCGGATCGCCGACCAGTAGGCTTTGGTGTCGCGCCAATAGGCTTCCGCGACAGACGCGTCCACCGCCTCAGACCGGCGATAGGTGTTGACCCCAATCTCGCGCGCGAGCAGTTCTGAGCCGCCGGTGAGCACGAGTTTCGAGTTGTTTTGTTCGTGCACCCAGCCATCCGGGGTGATCGCATGCACGTTGATGGCGTCGATGGCGTGGTAGTCGTCTCGGGTGGTGGCGTCGCGGCGGGGCAGCGGGCGCCATTCCGCCGGCGACGTCCAAGCGGATGCGCCGGCCTTATGTGTCCAGCGCCCCAATGCTGCGTAGCGCGGCGCGTCGTCCACCTGATGGACCGTCTGAGACCATTGCCCCCGCGCGCCGCCCTCGCCAACCGCACGTCGCTCCCACGCGTTGCCGCCGACGAAGATCAGAACGTCGGAAGGCTCATAGCGCCAGTCCTGCCGCCAGTGTTTGATGGCGAACTGTTCGCCCTCATCTCCAGCTACGAGGATGTGCTGGAGACTTATGAAGTCGCCCCGATCTTCAATCACCCGGACCACCTCTCGTGCCGCCGACAGCTTCGGCGGCTTCAGCTCATAGCCTTCCCGGAATGCGACCGTTTCGGTGAAATCAAAGGTGACTTCGAAGTCGCCGGCCATCGAGAGGATGGCTTTGCGGTCCGCCTGAAAGGCGGCTTCTTCTGACAACGCGCCGGATGCGCCGAGGCTCGTGTCGCCTGTGGTCGCACACCCACTCGCTAACATCACAGCGAACAGGGCCAACGCGGCAGCTAATCGTTCCATTCTCATCTCCATTCCCCAGTTCAGATCAACCCCTTCACTACTGCGACCGATTCTGACTTGCAATGTTAAACAGGTTAGGCATATCTGGTGGTATTGCAAATCGTTCGCAGTAGGGGGCGCCATGAACCGGTTATCAACAACAGTTTCCGCTTTAGGTTTGATTGCGGGGGTCAGCGGCGTCCTGACGCCAACGACCGCCTTGACCGAAGACGCTGAGCCGCTCGTTCTGGCGAGCCTTGATGAAGTTTCAGTGTTCGCTACCCGAAGACCAAGCGAGGCGTTTGACTACGCCGGCCAAGCGACCGTGCTCGACCGCGATGTCATACTAGACTTCAACCCTTCGAGTCTCAGCGATATTTTTGACGCAATCCCCGGGGCCCAGTTCAACAATGGCCCCCGCCGGACGGGCGACGCCCCCACAATTCGCGGATTGACCGATGCTGGCGTCCTCATTTTCATTGACGGCGCTCGGCAGAGCTTCGTCTCTGGCCATGACGGGCGGCTATTCCTCGACCCTGAATTGGTGCAGGCCGTCGAGGTGGTGCGAGGACCATCCTCCGCGCTTTACGGGTCCGGAGCCATTGGCGGGGTCATCGCCGCCCGTACGATTACAGCCGCGGATGTGCTGGACGACGGCGAACAAGCAAGCATCCGCGTCAATGCGGGCTTTCAGTCAGTTAACGATGAATATCGGGCTGGTGTCACCGGGGTGTGGCGTTCCGCAGACGGTTTGGTCGATATCGTTGGGCACACCACTTATCGTAGCTCTGGCGACATTGACCTCGGCAACGACTTCACCCTCCCCGCCGACGACGAAATCGTATCGTCCTTGCTGAAGGCCACTCTGCGCCCACGGGACGATTTGGAGCTTTACGCATCGTGGATGCGCTTTAGCAACGACGCGACCGACCCACAAAACCCACAAGGCGTGAATGTCGCAGGCCCAGCAAATGACCTGGTCTTTCGCGATGTGGTGAACAACACGTTCCAAGGCGGCGCGCGATGGTCGCCGAACTCTCCCCTGATCGACGCGTCTTTCGTCGCCTACTACACGGAAAACGGCGTCGAAGAAGACGAGGTTGAATCGCCCCGAATCACCGATCGCAACGTAGAAACGCTGGGGTTCACCTTGGACAACAGATCGGTTCTGCAGATCTCAGATACGACGAATTTCACGCTCACCTATGGCGGTGAATACTACCGCGATGAACAGACGGGCGCCGATACGGAAACTGCGGACGGAACCCGCGGCGGCGTGCCAGACGCGGAGACCGATTTCTACGGAGCGTTCATCCAGGCCGAACTCGCCTTTGACGCGCTCGGCCCCATCCCTGGCGCCGTGACCGTAACGCCCGGCGTGCGTTGGGACCGGTTCGAAACAAGCTCCGACGACTCCTTCGGCATCGAGGAAAGCGAGCTGTCGCCAAAGGTCGGCGCGACCTATAAGCCGATCCCGGAAATCCTGATCTTCGGCAACTACGCGGAAGGTTTCCGCGCGCCCTCGTTCAACGAAGCGTTCGCCGACGGCGTGCACTTTATTGTGCCCGATCTCTCATCTCCTCCGGGCCCCTTCGGCCCGGCCTTCGTCAGTAACTTGTTCATTCCGAACCCAGATCTTCAGGCGGAGACATCGCGCACGTGGGAGATTGGCGCAGGTCTCGACCTAACGGATGCGCTGGTGAGCGGCGACAGCTTCACCGCCAAAGCCTCCTACTACAATTCCGATGTGGACAATCTGATCGGCCTGGACGTTTCAACGCCGCTTGGCTGTTTCGTTCCGACGGCGGCCTTCTTCCAGCCCTGCGGAACCGGCCCCGAATTCGGCAACTTCAGCCAGAACGTCAACATCGCCAACGCGGAAATCGAAGGCGTCGAGCTGGAGTTCCAATATGACGCGCCGCGCGCGTACTTGCGGGGCGCCTTGACGACCATCAACGGCGTGGACGCTGACAGCGGGGAGTTCCTTGAAGGCGTCCTGTCGCCCAACACCCTGTTCTTAGATGGCGGCGCGAAACTGCCCCAAGGTTTGCGGATCGGCGCGCGTCTGACGCTTGCCGAACGGTTTGACGAGGTGAACGCCATCCAGGATGAGCGGGGCGCCTTCGCCACCGGCGACATCTACGCCGTCTGGACGCCGGAGATCGGCGCTCTTGAAGGCCTGCGCGTCGACCTTGGCGTCGATAATGTGACGGATGCGGACTACGAGATCGTCAACGCCGGCGTTAGCGAGCCGGGACGCAACTTCAAAGTTGCGTTCGGGTGGACACAGAACTTTTAAGAGGAGAACGGGATATGGACATCATGTTCGGCGAAGCGCGGCCGCTCATGGATTGGCTGACCGCCCAGCGCGAGGTGATCGGTCTATGGATTGACGAGGTTGCGGCGACGCCGGACGCTGCGATGGACCTCCTAGAGGATCTGGAGGCCCATCGCGCCTGGCTTTCAGAGCGGATCGACGATCTCGGCGCTTAAAAGTGCGATCGGAGCGAAGCTGCGTCGCTACTCCTGCTGACCAAAAAGGTCGCCGAGATTGAGGTCCTGCAGGCCCTCAAGGCCTTGCAGCCCTTCGAGGGCTTCAAGCGCGTCCATGCCTTCCATTTCTTCGGAGAGGTCGGGACCGTCTGTAATTGTTGCGCTTTCATGGCGGCGATAGTTCTTCGCCTCTCCCGCGTTAAAGGTAATCGACGTCGCGCGCATCACATTGCCCATGACGTTCTGTTCCAGAATAAGGGCCTTATCTGAGAGGCACGCCTCGGTGATCAACGGCGATGTGTGGACGGTGCATTTCTTGCCGGCCACCGTCTTTTGCTCGCTCGTCTCCTCAAAACTCATGGCGTCTAGGAAGACTTTGGTGACGTCCTCCGGCCCGCCCTTTTTGACGGCCTCGACCATCTGATCATACATGGGGTTCTTGGTCTTGGTGCCCGTGTTGGCCGCCGTGTCGATTGCGTAAATGGTGTCGCCGATGATCACCCGGTGCTCTTTCTGGGCTTGGCTGAAGCCCGCGATGCCCACGGTCATGTCCTCGATCTCATACATCTCATAGCCATAGTCGCGGTGGCAGCGGACGGAGGAGCCGTTCATCATCTGGCCCGTCCACTCATAGGTGATGCAAACTTCTTTGATGGGGTGGAGTTTTGGCGTCGCCGGGTTGGCGTTCGCGGCCACAGCGCTCAGCGCCAAGCCCGCAGCCAGCGTTATTGCATACTTCATAAAGATACTCCCTATAGATACTAGTTGGTGGTTGGCCGCAGCGTCACTTCACTGCGGGTTTCAGCGGTGATTTCAATCTCTGTCGGCTCGACGTCGCCAATGCGGCTCCAGCCCTCGACGCGGTAGCGGCCGGGTAACAGCCGCCTCACCTCGCCGGGTTGAAATGTGGATGAACCGAGAATGATTTGTCCGTCTAGGGGACGAACGAACGCGCGGTCGGGCGTGGCGTCATAAGCGTCAGAGGGCGCGTAAGTGACCACGAGTTCGCCGAGCGGTTTGGGCGTCAGCAGCACGTCCACACTAGCGCCGTCGCTCACAGCCACCGTCGCAGGCTTAATAAAGCCAGCCCGATCCCACGCCTTGACGATATAGTCGCCGGGCGCAACCGGAATCGGCTCGTCCAGACGCACATAGGAGGTGCGGTTTCCATCGGCCGGGCCCATAAAGGCCCGATCGGGCTCGCTGACATAGCCGTATTCAGAGGGCGCATAGCGCACCGTCACCCACCCCGCCGCAATCGGCACTGTATGGGGCTCGCCGTCGGCGACCGCGATGTCGATGCTGGTGGGCGCGAGCGGCAGTAGGAGGTCGGGCGAGCGCAACTCGTATGTCCCCGGCCGAACGTCTCGTGGGTTCGCTCGGTGCAGATTGTAGCGCTTTTCACCATCCAACCAGAGTTCGCCGCCTCGGCTCAGAATTTCGCCGTCTGGAAGCTGAAAGCGGACCAGCGTTTTAACGGTCCGCACCATCTCGAAATGCAACTGCGTCGTCTCGCCAGCGGTGAGCGCAACGCGCTCCGTCAACTGATTTTCAGAATTAGGCGCGGTGCGGAATTCGTAGAGCCCTGGGACCGCCAGCGCTTCATCGCTCGCCCGGAACCGGAAGATCTCAGCGCTGCCCTGATAGGCGCGCACCAACGCTCCGCCATGGGCGTCCGCATCCCCAGAGAATGTAGCGGTGACGCGCGCGGGCGCGGCGATCAGGGCTTCGACTAAGGTGTCGCCGGGCTCCGAGACTGTGACAGCCAAACGAGTCGGCTCAAAAATCGACCCGTCCGCAAGCCGGGCGCCGACCTCGATCTCAAAGTCGCCGGGCCCCTCCAACAGCATGCGCCCACGCCCTTCGGAAACGACCCGCTCAGAAACCGTCTCGCCTCCCTGCAAAAGACGTCCGCCCACATCGAGATAGGCGTGGCCCGCCGCGTCGCGCGCCTGCAGCACAAGGGCGTATCGGACCGAGGGCGGCGGGGCCTGTTCGATCACGTCCCCGATCTCGTTAAGCGCCGCCTTGAAGCCATCGGCTGTGTCCGCATCGAAGTAGCGGCCCCCCGCCTCTCCGGCGATGCAGGCCATGGCGGCGCGCTCAGCCGAATTGAGACCGACCCCTACGACATGCACCCGCACGTGAACGCCCGCATCCGTCCATTCGCGCATCAGGGCGCATGGATCTGCGTCGCAGGTTTCGATGCCGTCGCTGATGAGAAGGATATCGCCGGGCCCGCCGTCCAAGTCCTTCAAGCCCTCTTGCAGGCTCAAGGTAATCGGCGTCATTCCTTTTGGACGCAAGGACGCGGCCGCCGCATCGATGGTCTCCCGCGCCGTCTCAGCGTCCGCAAACGGCGCCATCAATTCGCTGTCGCGGCAATCATCTTTGCGTCGGTGTCCATAGGCGCGGAACCCAAGCCGCCGCCCGGCGAGCCCGCCTTCCAGCGCCGCCGCGAGCGCCGCTCGGCCGGCCTCGTATTTCCGGGCGCCGTCGGAGAGTTCGCCCCACATGGAATTGGAGGAGTCGTAGATAATCAGAACGCGGCCGTCGCTGTCGCTCTCCTCCGCGGCGAAGACTTCGCCGATGAGGAGAGTTACAAGCGCGAGGACAACCGCGAAGCCCTTCTGTACCGTTCTCATATCCCCCAACGCCGACCCGTTTGCGGTCTCTTTGTTGGTTCACAATGTGCGGAAGTTTAGAAGCGTCGGCAAGCGCTGGCCACAGGATCAAGAAATCTGCGCCGGAAGCCTTTGAAATCCGCGAAACCGAACGCGCGGATCGCGCAGCGGCGCGCCGGCAAGGCGCAGCTCTGGAAAGCGCGCGAACAGCCGGCCGAGGGCGATGCGCCCCTCCAGACGCGCAAGGCTCAGCCCGGCGCAGGTGTGGGCGTTGTGGCCAAAGGCGAGATGGCGATTGCGCGTGCGGGCGATGTCGAGGCGGTCGGGCTCCGCAAACATGGCGGGGTCGCGGTTGGCGGCGGCCACCGCGAGCGTGATGCGCGTTCCTTTGGGCATGGAGACGCCGCCCACCTCAATCGGCGCGGCGGTGATGCGATTGTTCAACTGCAGCGGGCTCTCAAACCGCAACAATTCTTCGACGGCGGTTGTGATGAGAGCCGGGTCCGCGCGCAGCCGGTCGCGCTCGCCTGGATGGGTGAGCAGGGCGTGGGAGCCGTTGCCGATCAGGTTCGCCGTCGTCTCATGGCCGGCGTTCAACAGGAAGATGCAATTGTGCAGAAGCTCCTTATGCGTCAGCTCTTCGCCGTCGGCGTCGCCAAGAATAAGCCGGCTGAGCACATCCTCATCCGGGTCCTTCATGTGGGCGCGGCGATCGGCGACAAGCCCTTCCAGATAGCTGAGGAACTCGCGCACCGACTGCTCGCCCCGCGCGAGCGCTTCCGCGCTGAGGCTCGGCTCCAACGCGCCGAGGATGTCGAGAGACCAGCGGCGCAAGGGGCCGCGATCCGCATGGGGGATGGAGAGCAGGTTGCCGATAACCTCAACGGGAATGGCCGCGGCGAAATCGTCGATCAGATCGAAAGCGCCCTGCGCCTCAATGTCGTCCAGGAGCCGCTCCACCAGAGCTTCGAGACCCGGAACCATGCTTTCAAGCGCGCGGGGACTGAGCGCCGCCACTAAAATGCTCCGTATGCGCGTATGGAGGGGCGGGTCGTTGAAGACGAGGCTGGTCGTGTGATGCTCATAAAGCGGCCCATCGGCGAAGCGCGGCCGGAAATCCTCGGTCTTGTCGGAGCTGCAGCGCGGATCGCGGTAGATGGCGATGATGTCTGCGTAGCGCGTCAGCAAGTACCCGTCCTCGCCCGGCAATTTGTGGAGTGGGTCGTCCCGCCGCAGCGCCGCATAGGTGGGGTAGGGATCGTCGCTGAAGCCGTCCGGCAACGCCCGAAGGTCGAAGTTCTGAACGTCGCGTGCAGATGGGGCCGTCACTGGACGCCGCCTCCGGCGACGTCCTTGGCGATATCGTAGACGGCCAGAACGTCGTCCCGCGCGCAGTCGAATGGCCCCACCTGGACGCGGATGACGAAGCGACCCTCATGCATCGTTTGGGTAAGATAGGTGCGGCCATCGTCGTTGATGCGCTCCAGGAGGGCTCGCGTGGCGGCGTCGACAGCCTCCGCCCCGTCGGCGCGGACGCCCCTTGGCGCGTATTGGAAGGTGAAGAGCGACAGGCGGCAGCCCGTGACGATCTCAAAATCAGGGTCGGCGCGGAATTTCGCTTCCAGCTCCTCCGCCCACGCCACGTGGTTGCGAATGCGCGCGCGGAGCCCTTCTAAGCCGTAGGCGCGCATGAGGAACCAAAGCTTCAGAGCGCGGAACCGGCGCCCGAGCGGAACGGTCCATTCATTGTAGTTGACGACGTCGTCTTGGCCGAGGGTCTGAAGATAGTCCGGCCGCAGACCAAGGGTGCGAACCTGGGGCTCTGGATCCGCCAAGAATTGGAGCGAGCAATCGAACTGAGCGCCCAGCCACTTATGGGGGTTCATAACGATGCTGTCGGCGCGATGAACGCCCTCCCAGATAGCGCGGAACTCCGGGCAGATCATGGCGGCGCCGGCCCATGCGGCGTCCACATGGGTGTAGAGCCCCTCCTCCGCCGCAACATCCAAGATCTCAGCCGGGCGATCGGAGGCGCCGATGGAGGTGCCGCCAATGCACAGAACGACGCCCGCCGGCGACACACCCGCCGCGCGGTCCTCTGCGATTTGCCGGCGGAGCGCAGCGGCGTCCATGGCGTAGTCCGCATCCGTTGGAATCTTGACGAGGTTGTTTTGCCCGATACCCGCGATACGGATCGCTTTGTCAACGGAGGAATGGGTTTGCGCGGATGCGTAAACCCTCAAGCGCGGCGCGCCCGACCAGCCCTCTTCAAGCCCCCGCCACCCAAGCGCCCGCTCGCGCATGGTGAGCACGGCGGAGAGGGTTGCGCTGGTGGCGCTGTCTTGGATGACGCTGGCGAAGTGGCTGGGCAGGCCGAGCGCTGTGCGCATCCACTCCCCCATCCGCGTCTCCATTTCCGTGGCGACGGGGGCCGTTTGCCACAGCATGCACTGGGCCGCCATGACCGAGACAAGCTGTTCGGCGATCATCGACGCCGGCGCGGCGTTGGCTGGGAAGTAGGCGAAAAACCGGGGATGCTGCCAATGGGTCAGGCCGCCGGGAACCAGGCGCTCGAAATCCTCGAAGATCGCCTCCATGGCCTCGGGCGCCTCCGGGGGGGCCTCGGGCAAGGCGCGGGCGATCTTGCCAGGCGCCGTCTGAGCGCGGACGGGTTTGTCCGGCAACCCATCCAGATAGCGCTGGCCCCATTCGGCCGCCCGCTTCGCCCATACTTCGTAGTCAGAGGTTTTCATGTCGCCCGTCCCGATCTCGCGCTAGCGCCGCCCTTCGCGATCTGTTGCGGATATCGACTTAAGCTTAGCAGGTTTCGCCGAGGCTCGCGCGGCCGCGCGGCTACCGCAATGCGGCGAGCGCCACGGCGATCTCAGCCGCGAGGCGCGCATTGGCCTTCACCAGCGCCACATTGGCGGTGAGGCTGCGCCCCGATGTGCGCTCATAGACCCGTTCTAACAGGTAAGGCGTCACGGCCTTGCCCTCGACGCCCGCCGTCGCCGCGTCTTTCAAGGCGGCGTCAATGATTGGCAGGATCTCCGCAGCCGGGATTTCGGCCTCCACCGGGATGGGATTGGCGACCAGCTGTCCGCCGGCGATGTGGAGCGCCGCCCGCAGCTGATGCGCCCGGGCGATCTCTTCCGGCGTGTCGAGGCGCAGCGGCGCCTTAAGGCCCGAGGAGCGGGACCAGAAGGCCGGCAGCTCGTCGGTCCCGTACCCGATGACGGGAACGCCGCGGGTCTCCAACGCTTCTAACGTCTTCGGCAGATCGAGGATGGCTTTCGCCCCCGCCGCGACGACAGTGACGGGGGTCCGCGCCAGTTCCTCCAAATCCGCGGAGACATCGAAGCTTTCTTCGGCGCCCCGGTGGACGCCGCCGACGCCGCCCGTTGCGAA
Source organism: Pseudomonadota bacterium (assembly GCA_038747965.1). GTDB lineage: Bacteria > Pseudomonadota > Alphaproteobacteria > Caulobacterales > Parvularculaceae > JBCDJH01. Next base: position 1,876 of record JBCDJH010000026.1, on the reverse strand, counting down.
GACGTCGACGCCGGCGAGACGGGCGCAAATCATGGTGGAGGCCACCGTCGTTGAGCCGGTCGCCCCCTTAGCGCAGGCGACGGCGAGATCGGCTCTGGAGAGCTTCCACACCCCGTCCGCTTGGGCGAGGCGCTCAAGCTCTTCGCCGGTGAGGCCCACCCGGATCTCTCCACCCAGAATGGCGATGGTGGCGGGCTGCGCCCCAGCGCCGCGCACGATCTCTTCGACAGCCCGCGCCGTATCCAGATTGTCCGGCCACGGCATACCATGGGTGACAATGGTGGATTCCAACGCCACCACCGGCGCGCCCTCCTGCAAAGCCGCTGAGACGTCCGGATGAACCTTCACATGGTCAAGCGGCATAGGGTCCCTCATCGCAAATCCAGGTTCACGTCGCGGGCGATGGCGGCGGCGGCCCACCGGCGGCCTTGCGCCACCGCGTCCGCCAACGGTTTGCCCGATCGAAACGCCGCCAAAGCGCCGGCGATCAAGGCGTCGCCCGCGCCCGTGGTGACCCGGCCGGCTGTGTCCAACGGGTCCGCCTCCACAAGGCTCCGGCCGTCCTTGCCGGCGATGGCGACGGGGTCCGGGCCGTTCGTCACCACAACGGCGCCGGGCTCTCCCAACCGTTCCCATAGCGTGGCCGCAGCGCTTCCCGCATCGCCTCCCCCGGCGCTGAGATCCTCAGGGCGCAGCAGCGATCGCGCCTCCTGAAGGTTGCAAAAGACGATGGACAGTTTGGAGAGCAACGCACGCGGAACGCCGTGAAGCCGTGCGGCCTTGGCGACCGAGACGAGGTCAAAGGCGAGCGCCGCGCGCATCCGCTCCGCCGCCTGAATGAGAGAGGCGAGCGCATTGGCCGGGAGATTTGTTTCCGCGAACCACAGCCGCGCGCCGGGGAACGCGCGCGCCGCTGCCTCGATTTCGACGCTCGTCAGGGTCTCGACAGCCCGGGCGTCGGCCGCGCCGATGATAAGACGTCCGTCTCCATCCTCAACGGCCAGATACCGTCCCGTCGGCGCGCCGGGCTTTTCGATAAGGGCGCTGCAATCGACGCCCGTTTCTTCAAGACGGGCGCGAATGGCGCGGCCGTCCACGTCATCGCCAACGCAGGTGACAAGCGCTGGGCGCTCGCCGGCTTTTGCAAGCGTCATCGCCACATTGGCAGCCACGCCGCCGACCCGCGCTTCGGCGCGCGACGGGTTCGACGAGCCCATGACGGGCCCCTCTACCGTCTGCGCGAGAACGTCCATGTTGGCGGCCCCGAAACAGACGATGCCGGGTCCGCCCGCCAATGTGATCAGCCCCCAAAACGGTTGGCGCGGGGGAAGCCTTTGGGCGGCGCCTTGCCGGCGCCGGCGCGCTTGCCTTCCCAGTCCCGCCAGTCGGAGGCTGTTTGCTGACGCCCAGCCCTATCAAGCCACGCGAGCCCGTCTTTGGCGTCAAAGGCGGCGGCGTCGCTGAGCCCGCCTTTTGCGTAGCGTTGCAGAAGGACGCCTTTGCCGCGGGTCATCTCCGGCAACTCCTCCGCATCGAAGATTAGCAGCTTGCGATTGTCGCCGATCACAGCGACGCGGTTCGCGGCCTCCGCAACCGGCCGGCAGACGGCGGCTTCCGCGCCGGCTGCGACGTTCAAAGCCTGCTTGCCTTTGCGGGTGGTGGCGAGCGCCTGATCTTCGGCGATGAAGAACCCGTGGCCCGAGGTCGCGGCGATAAGAAACCGCCGGCCGCCCTCATAGACAAAGGCGGAAATCGGTATTTCATCATTGCCCAAATCAACGAGGAGGCGCAAAGGCTCGCCATGCCCCCGGCCGCCGGGCAGGTCCTTCACTTCCAGGACGCGCTCCTGCGCTAAGACCAGCGTCGGCGTCAACCA
>JBCDJH010000025.1:0-11505 GCA_038747965.1 Pseudomonadota bacterium | reverse complement strand
GTTGGCTGGTCGCATAGGCGTCGCCATAGCGGCGGCTCGCCAGAATGACGACCAGCAAAGACGCCATCATCCAGAGCTGTCCCTGGGTCAGCCAGGCGCTGGGGTTCAAATAGTCCTCTTCAACGCTGAAGACGTCGAACGTGGCGACGGGCCGGTCCAGCGTCAGGAAGGCGATCGCCAAAAAGGGAAGAAGAACGCCGGCGAGAACCACCACGCGAACCGTGGCCTCAGCGCTTGTGCGAACGCGGATCTGAAAGGCTTCCCAGGGCGTCGGCGCGCGCCGGTGTGTTTCGCGCATCGCCTGGCCCCCGTCCTCTGCGCGCTGCGTTACGCCGCCTTGGCGATCTCGCGTTTGACCCGCAAGGCGCTCGGCGACAGCATATCGTCCTTCGCTTTAAGCAAGAACGCGTCCAACCCGCCCACATGGTCGACGGAGCGCAGCGCCCCGGCGCAAATGCGGAAGCTGAAGCTGCGGCCGAGTTTCTCACTCTGCAACGTCACCTTGCAGAGGTTCGGGAGAAAGCGCCGCCGCGTTTTGTTGTTGGCGTGGCTCACATTGTTGCCCGCCATTGGCCCCTTGCCTGTTAGTTCGCACCGCCGCGACATCTCGTTCGCCCTCGACCGTATAAATTGTGTGTTGAAACGCTTTGCCTGAGCGCCCCTGAACCCAAGGTCGCCGCTAGGCAGGCCGCTGATCTACCCAAAGCCCCGGCTCCAGTCAACGAAAGAGCGCGGGGCCCACTTGCTTGGCGCATCGAATTGTGGCCATGTGCGTCCATCACCTCAATATATTGGGGTGAACAAAACCAGTCTCGTCGATGTTGCCGATTCGGATGTGATTCGTTCGGCTGACGTTTTCCCTGTTTACCAATCCTAAGTTTACCAACCTGAACGCGTCGGGGCGCGCTTCGCCGCTCGCGCCAGTTCCGCGAGAGCAGCCGTCCGATGGCGGCGCGCGCCGGAGCGCCTTACATTCGCGGGATGACTCACGCCTCTTCCCCTCCATTTGCGGTCGCGCCGGGGCCTCTTAAGGCCGTTCTTGGGCCCACCAACACGGGCAAGACCCACCTCGCGCTGGAGCGCATGCTGGCCTACGAGAGCGGCATGATCGGGCTGCCGCTCCGGCTGCTGGCGCGGGAGGTCTATGAGCGCGTCGTCGCGAAGAAGGGCTCAGCCGCCGTCGCCCTCATCACCGGCGAAGAGAAGATCGTGCCGAAGTCGGCGCGGTACTGGGTCTGCACGGTCGAAGCGATGCCGCTTGATCGGCAGACAGATTTCCTCGCCATCGACGAAATCCAACTCTGCGCCGATCCTGAACGGGGCCATGTCTTTACGAACCGACTGCTGCGCGCTCGCGGGGTCCATGAGACCATGGCGATGGGCTCCACCATTATGCGGCCGCTGATCAGTCGGCTCCTGCCGCATACGGAGTTCTTGTCGCGGCCGCGGTTCTCCAAGCTCTCCTATGCAGGGCCGAAGAAACTCTCTCGGCTGCCCAGGCGCACGGCGATCGTCGCTTTCTCCGCCCAAGCCGTCTACGAGATCGCGGAGCTTGTGCGCCGCCAGCGCGGCGGCGCGGCGATCGTCATGGGCGCGCTCAGCCCGCGCACGCGCAACGCCCAAGTCGCGATGTACCAGGAGGGCGACGTCGATTTCCTGGTCGCGACTGACGCAGTCGGCATGGGCCTCAACATGGACGTCGACCATGTGGCCTTCGCCGCGACCCGAAAGTTCGACGGTCGGCGCTCACGCCCCCTCACCCGCAGTGAGCTGGCGCAGATCGCCGGCCGCGCCGGGCGGCATCTCAATGACGGCACCTTCGGCGTCACAGCCGATTGCGGCGCGCTCGACGAAGAGGACGTCGTCGCCATCGAGGAGCATGAGTTCGACCCGCTCGCCAGCATTCAATGGCGTAACGACGCGCTTGAGTTCTCCTCGCCCTCGGCGCTCCTGAATGCGCTTGACGCGCCGCCGCCCCGCGCCGGCCTCACTCGGGCCGGGCGCGCGGACGATGTGGACGCGCTGCGACAGCTCCTGCGCGAGGATGAGATCCGCGCCCTCGCCTCGGGCGGCGCGGCCCTCCAGCTGTTGTGGGACGTCTGCCAGGTGCCGGACTTCCGAAAGGTCTCAGCCGACGCCCATATCCGCCTGCTCGCCGACATCTACGGACGGCTTATGGGCCCCGACGGCCTCCTCTGCGAAGCGTGGATGGAGGCGCAGACCCGCCGCCTCGCCCGAACGGAGGGCGATGTGGACGCCCTCGCCCAGCGGATCGCTCATATGCGGACCATCGCCTTCGTCGCCAATCGCGGGCGATGGGTGGAGCATGCGACGTATTGGCAAGAGAAAACCCGCACGATAGAAAATGATCTTTCGGACGCGCTGCATCAAAGATTGACGCAACGGTTCGTCGACCGCCGCACCAGCGTGTTGATGAAGCGCTTACAGGATGGCGCGCCGCTGCTCGCCGGGGTCACCGGCGATGGGGAGGTGGTGGTGGAAGGCCAATTTGTCGGCCGGCTGCAAGGCTTTCAATTCGTAGCCGATCCGCGCGCCAAGGGCGTGCACGGGAAAGCGCTGCGCGCCGCCGCCCTGCAAGCCCTGAAACCGGAAATCGCCACGCGCGCCGCGCGGCTGGCGAGCGCAAGTTTTGATGAGCTGACCTTCGCCCCGGACGGCCTCATCCATTGGCGCGAGAGCGTCGTTGGGCGCTTAGCGAAGGGAGCGGCGCCGCTCAGCCCCCGGGTGGCGCTCGTCGATGACGACCTCCTGTCGGTTCATCTGCGGCCGAAAATCCGGGAGCTCTTGGAGGCCTTCGCCCTGCGCCGGATCAGCGCCGCGCTTGAACCGCTCACCAAGCTCAATCGGGCGATCTCGGCGAAGGACGGAGAAGACGCGATCGACGGGCTGGCGCGGGGCCTTGGCTTCCGGCTGGTGGAGACGCTGGGCGCCCTGCCCCGATCGGCGGTGGCGGGCGACGTGCGCGCGCTCGACCAAGCCGAGCGCGGCAAGCTGCGGAAGTTCGGCGTGCGCTTCGGGGAGTACTCCGTGTTCCTCCCCGCTTTGCTCAAGCCAGCGGCGGCCCGGCTGCGGGTGCTGCTTTGGGCGCTTTGGTCGGACGTCGATCCAGCCGGCTTTGAAGCGCCGCCGGCGGGCCTCACCTCAGTGCCCAACGATCAACGCAAGCCGCTCGCCTACTATTATGCGGCGGGCTTTAAACCCTGCGGCGCGCGGGCCGTCCGCGTCGATATGTTGGAGCGGATTGGCGAGCTGATCCGGGAAGCCCGCCAAAAAGAGAATGCGGGCGGGGGCTTTGAAGCGACGGCGAACATGATGTCGCTGGCCGGCTGCAGCGGAGAGGAGTTCGACGCGCTTCTCACCGCTCTTGGCTACCGTCAGCAAGAAGTTGAGGTCCGTGTCGCCGTCTCTGCGCCGCCGCGCCAGGAGGAAGCCGCGCCAGACGACGGATCGGAGAGCGCCTCTGAAGGAGCGCCGGACACAAGCGCGCAACCGGAAGCGGGCGACGCGCCGACGCCAGCCGCCGACCAACCCGCTTCCCTCCCCGCCGCCACTCAGGATGGAGCAGAGGCGGCGGCCGCTGACGTCCCGGAAGGCGCGGCGGAAGCGCACGAAACGGTCAAGAAGACCCTCTGGATCCTGCCGCCGCGCCGCCGCCGCGCCGCGCCGAACGAGCGCCAGAGAGGCCAGCGCGAACAGGGCGCGCGGGCGGGCGCCGATGAGGGCCGCAAGAAACGCGGCCAGAAACGGGGGACCAGTGGCGCGCGCAGGGACGCGACTGGCGCTGACGCCAATTCCGGCGAGAAGGGCGGCCACACGGCGAAAGGCAGACGCGGCCAGAAGCGCGGCAAGCCAGATGACCGCGGCCGGCCGCAGCCAAGCGGGCGCGCGGACGGGCCGAAAGGCGCGCGCGGCAAACAGCACCGCCGCGAGAAGCCGATGGATCCAGATTCGCCCTTCGCGATCCTGCAACAGCTGAAGGACAAGAAATCCGACCGCTCCGAGCCTGCGGAAGACACCGTTTGAAAGCGCAGCCGGTGGAAGACGCTGGGTCGGACGCGGCGCGCGCGGATGTGTGGCTTTGGCGGGCGCGTTATTTTAAAACGCGAGCGCTCGCCGCGGCGTTTGTATCCAAAGGCCGCTTACGTCTGCGGCGTGGCGCGCTGAACCAACGGCTGGAGCGCCCGGGCTTCCGTCTGCGCGTCGACGACATTCTGGTTTTCATGATCGGCGAGCGCCTTCATACGGTTCGGATCCGCGCGCTCGGAACCCGCCGCGGCCCGGCGACAGAGGCGCAAGGCCTCTATGAAGTCTTGCCGCCGCGCGGCGCGCCGAACGCCCAAAAGGAGACGCAGCCCCATGCTTGAAAAACTGAAGGATTTCCTGAGCGGATCGCACGCATCCGCCGACGATAAGGGACCCAGCCTCGACGTGGCCTTTACAGCGCTGCTCGTCGAAGCGGCGCGCATCGACGACCAGTATGACGACAGCGAAAAAGCGCTTATCGATCGGATTATCGCCGACGAATTCGATCTAAACGCCGGCGAGGCTGCGGACTTGCGCGCCCGCGCCGAGGCCGACCAAGCCCAGGCCCTCGATCATTATCGCTACAGCAGCGTCGTCAAACAGGCCTTGGACGAGACACAAAGGGCGGCGTTCGTCGAAAGGTTGTGGGAGGTTGTGCTGGCCGATGGAAAGCGCGATCAGTATGAGGACTACCTTATCCGCCGGCTGATCGGGCTGATCCACGTCAGCGATCAGGAGAGCGGCGCCGCGCGAAAACGAGCGGAAGCGCGGCGCGGTTAATCGCCGAGTTGCGCGGGCTACATTGCATAGTGTAGGCGAAGACGGGCGACGACAGGACGATTGGAGAGCGAAATGACTTATGTTGTGACCGACGCATGCGTGCTGTGCAAACACACCGACTGTGTCGAGGTGTGTCCTGTCGATTGCTTCTATGAAGGCGAGAACTTCCTGGCCATTAGCCCGGATGAGTGCATCGATTGCGGCGTTTGCGAGCCGGAGTGCCCCGTCGACGCGATCGTGGCCGACACCGAGGATCCGGACGGCAAGTGGACCGCGATCAACGCCGAATACGCCGCGAAGTGGCCCAATATCACCCAGAAGAAAGACGCTTTGCCTGAGGCTGAGAAGTTCGCGGACGAGAAGAACAAGTTCGAGAAGCACTTCAGCGAAAAGCCGGGCGAGGGCGACTGATCTTCGCCCCGCGCCGGCGCCCCCGCGGCGACCTCAATTTGTAATCTCCTGTATTTCCAGCTATTATTTTTGGCTCTCTTTGAGAGCATTTGACGGCCCTTTACGGCTAACGCCGCTTGAGAGCGCGCAAGTCGGATCCGCCGTCCGCCAAGCGAAAGCCAATAGGCCCGGGGCCGCCAGTCAATGAACTGGTGAAAGGCGCTTATGAGCGCGCCTTTGCTTGGCGTCGCTTGTGAAACATGAAGGAAAACGAATGTCCGCTGCCGCCCAAACAAAGCCCAAAGCAAAATCAACAAAGGCGAAAAAAAAGCTCGACTTCAAAGTGAACGACCACGTCGTTTATCCCGCGCACGGCGTTGGCCAAATCATTGATATTGAAGAACAAACCATCGCTGACATGAATGTTGAGTTCTTCGTTGTCGATTTCGTAAACGAAAAGATGAAGCTGCGCGTTCCCACCGCGAAGGCGACCTCCGTCGGCATGCGCGCGCTCTCAAGCAACGAGATTGTGAAAAGCGCGATTGAAACGCTGAAGGGCCGCGCCCGCATCAAGCGGACGATGTGGAGCCGCCGAGCCCAGGAGTACGAGGCCAAGATCAATTCCGGCGATCTGATTTCCATCGCTGATGTGGTGCGGGACCTCTATCGCTCCAGCGATCAGCCTGAGCAGAGCTATTCTGAGCGCCAACTGTTCGAATCGGCTCTGGATCGGATGGCGAGAGAAGTGGCGGCCGTTCAGCGCATCGACGCCGACGCGGCTATCTCTCAGCTGGAGACGTCTTTGCAGAAAACAGCCGCTTAGGACCGCCCCCGCTAACCGCGATTTCTAAAGCTGGAAAGCGACGCCGCCGGGCGATCTCGGCGGCGTTTTTTCGCAAAGGGTTTGTTTCAAGCATGGGCGACCGATCGCCCTGATGCTGCAGCTCGCGATTTCGTGATCGAAATCTAGTGAGTTCGGCCTATCTACCGCCCGTTTAGTTCCGCTTTCGGTGATCCACCCCCCGCCCCATGGCGTAACGCCTATGAAGGGAACCGGAGGTCTTGCGCGCTATGGGGCAATCAATCGAAACACAATCAAGTCAGCAGGCGAACCGTCGGTTCATCCGCCACGCGATGAAAGCGCCGCTGCTAGAGCGTGAGCACGAGCTGAATCTTGCGCGCCGCTGGCGAGACAACCAAGACGAAGCCGCACTTAGCGAACTCACCACATCATACATGCGTTTGGTGATTTCGATGGCGTCGAAGTTTCGCCACTACGGTCTCCCGTCGAGCGATCTGGTCCAAGAAGGTATGGTGGGTTTGATGCAAGCCGCCGCTCGCTTCGAGCCGGAACGCGATGTGCGGTTTTCGACCTACGCGAGCTGGTGGATCCGCTCTTCGATGCAGGATTACGTATTGCGCAACTGGTCGATCGTGCGCACTGGGACGACCGCGGCCCAAAAGTCGCTGTTCTTCAATCTTCGCCGTTTGCGCGCGATGATCGAAGGCGCCGGCGCTGGGGCGCTTACCCCTGAGAACCGGCTGACGATCTCCGAAAAACTGAATGTGTCTGAGAAAGACGTAGACACCATGGCGGCGCGGCTGTCGTCGGTGGACCGCTCTCTCAACGCCCGGGTGGCGGAAGAAGGCGACACTGAGCTGCAAGACCTTATCGCCGACGAACGCGCCCTGCCCGATGAACAAGTGATGCTGTCGCGGGACACCACGACCCGGAGCAAGTGGATCAACGTCGCTCTCAAGGGTTTGTCCGACCGCGAAGTGGTCATCATCAGTGAACGACGTCTTCAAGAAGAAACCGTGACGCTTGAAGCTCTCGGCAAGCGTTTGGGCATCTCCAAGGAGCGTGTGCGGCAGATTGAGCATCAGGCGCTCAACAAAATGCGCAACGCGCTGACGAAGAACTTGGGCGATCCTGTCGAAGCGGGCCTGATCGGTGGCTGACCAGTTTTTCGCCGTTCTGAAGACGCAAGCAACGCTCCCTCCGGGGAGCGTTTTTGTATCCTGCATCGGCGCTGTCGCCGGGCGCCGCAACTTTAGCCAGTGTGTGCGGCGCGGCGGGGCGTCGAAGGCTCGCTTCTAGAAAAGCGCTTCGCAGGGCTTGCGGTGCTGGTAAGTGTGCGCGTCGCTCCATTCCCGGGCGATCGAAAACGGCGCGCACCATGACTGACACGGCTCTTCTTCCTCTAACGGCGACTGCGGCGAGCATTGGGCTTCTGCATACTGCGGCCGGGCCGGACCACTACCTCCCGTTCGGCTTGATGGCGCGGGCGCGCGGATGGAGCGGCGCAAAGACGCTGCGCGTCACCCTCGCCTGCGGGCTCGGCCACTTGGCGGGATCGGTGGCGCTGGGCGCGGCGGGCGTCGCGATGGGTCTCGCCGTGGGCGGGCTCGAAGCCGTCGAAGCGGTGCGCGGCGATTTGGCGGCCTACGCGCTGATGGTGGTGGGAGGGCTCTACGCGGCGTGGAGCCTCCTGCGGTCGCCGAGCGACGGCCTCGCGCACAGCCACAGAGCCAGCGCGGGCGCCGCCCAAGGTCGCGAGCCCAGCGGCGGCGGCCCAGCCCTGCCCCAGTCGGTCGGACTGTGGGCGCCTGGCGCCTTGTTCCTCGTCTTCGTCCTCGGCCCTTGCGAGCCGTTGATTCCCGTCCTGATGTATCCGGCGGTTGTCCACGATTATTTCGGCCTCGCCGCGGTCGTCGCTGCGTTTAGCGCAACGACGCTCGGCACCATGGCGGCCCTTGCGCTCGCCTGCCGCGGCGGTTTGAAGGTCATCCAGCCCGCCGCAGCTAAGCGCGCGAGCCATGTGTTCGCTGGGCTTGGCATCGCGGCCTGCGGCGCATCGATCCGGTTTTTAGGGCTTTAGAGCCGTTTGCGTCCGACACGGTAGAGTTCAGAGGCCGCAAAACGGCTCTAGGAATTTGTTTGCGCGCATTGCGGACGCGAAACCGGCGAGCTGCTTGTCCTGCAATTCGCTCTAGGGCCGACGCCTCACACCGCCTTGTAGGTGTCGTAGCCGACCTGAAAGTCGTTCGGCCAAATAAAGTTCGTGAACGACATCCCCATGGTGAGGTCCAAGCCCTCCACATGGTGCCACCAGCCGATCGGAATGAAGAGCGCCTCGCCCGGCTCAAGCACGCACTCATAGAGGCGCGGCTTGCCGGATGAGGCTGGCGCGTCCTCGGTGAGGTCGTCGCCCGTCCACTCGCTATAGCAATGAATATGGTTGCGCATGCGCGGCGTCTCAAAGCTTGGCACAAGCTTCACCCGCTTGCGCCCGCGCACCTGCACCAGGAAATTGTTGGTTAGATCATGATGAAAGGGGGTCACGACGCCGCGCGGTCCCAACCAGAAAAAGCCCGTCGGCGGCTCAGGGGCTGTCGTATACTCGCCTATCGGGCCGATATCGTCCCAAAGGCCCGACAAAACCTCCCGGTTATGCGAGCCATTGTTGGCCGTAACATAGAAATCATTCGTCGGCGTGTCGGCGCGAAGCCATGATATGACGTCGGCGAGCGGGGCTTTGCGCGCCAGCTGGTTCGACTTGATTTCGTAGTCCGCGCGCGACTCCCGATCCATCTGAACTTCAACGTCCACATCCGGAAAGCGAGCTTCGAGATCATCGAGGGACCACCGCTCCATAGCTGGCCAATCATCGAGGGCGCCGGTGAGGATCACGGGCCGGTGACCGGCGTAATACTCGGAGAAGAACTCATCTGCTGGGGGCGGCGAGCGCCGTTCGATCGCGCGCTCGTCCGCCGCGAGGCGATCGAGGCGCGCATAGATGTTCAAAATCCAGTCCCGCTTCTTCAGCCGCTGGGCCGCCCTGGAGACGCCGAGGAGATAGGGGCTCGCCTTAGCCGCCGCGATCTCAGCGCGGGCCGCTTCGGGCGCCACGCCCTTTTCAACAAGCCGCGCGGCGATCATCTCATCGCCAGCGCCGAGAATGATGTTTTCAGCGATCCACCGCCGCCAGTCGTCCGTAAAGACCGGCGCGGCGCGGGTTTTCGCAGCGGCGGCGCGGCGCGCCTTTCGTGAAGCCGATTGACTCATAACGACGCCCCCAATCGCTCGGAGCGCCCCGGCCGCGACAGCTGGGGCGACGGCCGCACAATGGCCGCGCAGCGCAAGAGAGACAAGACGTTAGAGCTGTGCGCTCGGCCGCTCAGCCACGCTGGCGCGCCATTTGGCGATGGCGGGCCGGCCGGCGTCGGGGTCGACCTTCACCCATTTCACGAACTCAACGGCGATGAAGGCCGTAATGTCAGCGATGGAAAAGCGGTCTCCAACGACAAACTGACGCCCTTCGATATGGGCGTTGAACCGCTCCAGGAACCGCTGCAAACGCTGCAAGCCGCGCTCGGCAAGCGCCGGGATCTGATCGTAGTTGTCCGGGCCCGTAAGCGCGCGGTTGGCCATGCGCGGAGAAGAATTTCGAAGCACCTCGGCGATCGCCCAAAGGCCGTCGAACTCAATCCAGGCGTTGTAACTCGCCACCAACCCCTTTTCCTCGGGCGTCGCGCCAAGCAGTGGCGGCTCAGGCGCGATCGCTTCGAGATAGGCGGCGATGCCGGCGTTCTCGGTGAATGTCGTCCCATCTTCAAGCTGAAGGACGGGCACCGTGCAGCTTGGGTTGATCTTGCGGAACGCCTCGCCCAACTGCTCGCCTTCCGCCAGGTTGATTTCAACCCGTTTGACGTCAAGTCCCTTCTCGGCGATGGCCATACGCGCGCGGCGCGGGCTTGGCGCCGTCGCGCAATCATAAAACGTCAGCACCAGTTGTTTCCTCCCCGAGTCGGACCCGCCGCCGCGCCGGGCCAATAGGGAGAACGTGTCACGCGGCTACGCCGTCAGCAAGACGCCGGCGAGCGCGGCGCTCATCAAATTTGAGAGAGAGCCGGCCAGCACAGCGCGCACGCCAATCGCGGCGATCCGCTCCATCCTGTCCGGCACCAAGCTGCCGAGCCCGCCCAGGAGAATGGCGATGGAGGAGAGATTGGCGAAGCCGCACAGCGCGAAGGTGACGATCGCTTCGGCCCGGTCCGACAGCTCGTCGGTCAGCTCGGTGAGGCTGATATAGGCCACGAACTCGTTGAGGATCAGCTTCTCGCCAAAGATGGAGCCGGCGGTTCGCGCCTCCTCCCACGGGATGCCGAGGGCGTACATTACCGGCGCGAACGCCCAGCCCAGCAGGCTTTGAGCGGTGACGCCCTCAAACCCGACGAGCCCTCCCAGGCCGCCAATCACCCCATTGAGCAGGGCGATCAGCGCGACGAACGCGATCAGCATGGCGCCGACATTAACGGCCAGCTTGAGGCCGTCCTGGGCCCCCGATGCGGCGGCCATGACGACATTCGAATGCGGCGGAGCCGCCTTCGCCAGCTCCAAGATATCCTGCGGTTTTTGCGCTTCATCTCGGTCGTCCGGCATGATGATTTTGGCCATCAACAACCCGCCCGGCGCCGCCATGAAACTCGCGGCCAGAAGATACTCCACATTGACGCCCAGCTGCGCGTAAGCGGCGAGCACCGTACCGGCGACCGACGCCATGCCCGACACCATAATGGCGAAGAGCTGCGGCTCCGTCAGACGCTCCAGATAAGGCTTCACCACCAGAGGCGCTTCCGTCTGGCCGACAAAAATGTTTGCGGACGCGCAGAGCGATTCCACCGGGCGCGTGCCGATAATGAAGCGCAGCAGACCGCCGACGACCACCACGACGATCTGCATGATCCGCAGGTGATAGAGGACGGACATGAGCGCCGAGAAGAAGATGATGATCGGCAACACATGCACGGCGAAGCTGATGCCGATTTCTTCCGACGCGAGCGGGCCAAACACCATGTTGATGCCGTCGTCAGAGAAGCCGAGCAGCACCCGCACGCCGCCGGACATGGCCGAGATGACATCGCGGCCCACCGGCGTGAAAAGAACGAACACAGCCACGCCGAATTGCAGCGCAAAGGCGCTCACCACTATTCGGGGGTTGATAGCCCGTTTGTTGGCCGAGGCGAGAAACGCGATGAGCAGAATGGCGCCGATGCCAAGGAGGCCGCTGAGCCCGCTAACGCCGCTCACGCCGTCGCCTTATGGATGATCATAGATGCGCCTCGCCCCTCATGCCGCCTGCGCGGCGGCGTAAGCGACTAGATTAGAAAGAAGTGCGCACGGATTGCGAGCCCAAAGGGCGGCGAAACTGCATCCATTTCCAGCAAAAAACCGCCGAAAACGGAAAATGGCGCGCTCCCGCTGGATGACGCGAAGCAGCACCCGAC
>JBCDJH010000024.1:0-11905 GCA_038747965.1 Pseudomonadota bacterium | reverse complement strand
GCCCAGAAAGTTTGAGGTCTTGAAGCCGATGGGCGGCGCCGGCAGGCGCCAGTTCGCCACATCCGAACCAAAACGCGCGGTGAGGTCCTGGACGGATTTCGCGAAGGCGTCCCGCATCGCATCCGCCGGCGGCGCGCCGTTGAAATAGTCGTAAGCGGTGCGCCCTTCGATCGCCTCAAAAAGCAGCTTCAGACCAACGGAGATGTTGAGACCGGCCGGCGTCGGCGCATCCGGCGTCCCATAGCCCGTGGTCGCGGCGATCGCGCCGCCGACGGCGCCCGGGAGATCATCGCCGAGCGCGTCTTCCAAGAGTTGGCCGAGCCAGGTTTGGAAGATGGCGACAGCCGGGGCCGCATACCGCCCCTCTTCGTCAAGATCGGCGAAAGAGCCGTCCCAACCCGTAAGCGCGGCGCGCGCCTGCTCAGAGGCGGCGGCCGCCTCGCCCTCGCTTGCCAACGCTTCAAGAAGAGGCGGCAGAAAGTAACGCGCATTCGGATCGACGAAGGAAGCGTCCATCATCAACGCCCAAGCGTCGTCGGCGCTGAGCGGCCCTGCGGCTTCGATCGCCTTTTGCAGCGTTTCCACCCGGTCAGCGCGCGACCAGCTGTACCACCACATATCCGGGTTCGGAAAATCGGCGGCGGGGCGGTTGTTCCAATTGGCGAAGTAACCTTCGGGCGGGTTAAGCGCCTGGGGGTTCCAACTGGGCGGATGAACGCCGCGCCAGTCCATCGCGCCCTCGCCGGAGACCGGCAATCGGTGGTCGTGCTCTGGATGGCGCTTTGGGTAGGCGCCGGCAAACATATAGCCGATGTCGCCATTGGCGCCGGCGAAGTACCAGTTGACGTTGAGCGCGGACTTAGAGACGGCTTTGCGCCATTCCTTGTGAGAGCGCGCTTTCGTCGCCTCCATCCAGCCCGCGAGCGTTTCGAGTTCGCGCCCCGCCCAACCGCGCTGTTTCGCGTAGGCGCGTCCCTCGCCGCGATCCATGCGGATGATCGGCCCATGCACGGACCGGTAGAATGTCGCATCCCGGTCCGGCGCGCCGCGAACGCCAATCGTCTCCTCACGAACATCGAGGGGCTTATAGGCGCCCTTGTGAAAGTAGCTGTCGGATCCGTCTGGATTGAGGCGCTCTTCAAAGATATCGACATTGTCGCCAGCGCCCCATGTGGTGCCCCACGTGATCGCGCCGTTATATCCGAACATCGGCAAGGGATAGCCCACCGGCGCGTTGCCGACAGCATTCCAGCCGGGGGCGTGAAACCCAACGGTGTAGGTATAGCCCGGCGCATACCAACCAAATTGGGGGCCATTGACGAGGAGCGCCTCTCCCTCCTTGAGCCGCGCGCCGCCGAGGACGAAGGCGTTGCTGAAGGCGGAGCCCGCGGCAGGGGCGGCGGCGAGACGCACAGGCCGCGGCGCCGAATGAGGCGCCGGGAGCCCCGGCGCAGTGGCGACCGATCGGCGGCGGCGATGCGCGCCGCGATCGGCGCCCGCCGGAATCGTCGTCGGCGCATCAGCGGCGCCGCGGAGGAGAACGTCGTCAAAGATGCGTCGCCCCACCTCTTCGCCATGTTCAGCGACGAGATCGTTGAGGAATGCGAGGTTCTCAAGCTCCGTGTTGAAGTCGCCATAACGCAGCAACATGGTGCCGACGAACAGCATCACGACGTCATATTCACTCCACGAGGTCGGCTTGAAATCAAAATCTAAGAACTGGCGCGGCGTCAGCGCGTCCGGATCGGCTTCCACCCGAGCGATAAGGGCGTTCAGACCATCCGCCATGCCCTGAAAGGCGTCGCGCATGTTTTGCGGGGCAGCGGCTATCTGGGCGCGAATATCGCTTGGCCAATAAAGCCGGCGTTGTCCCTCGTCAAATTCCGCATACGCCGCGCCCAGCAATTCGGCGACGCGCCCTTGGGAGGAGCGCTTCAGCATCTCCAACTGAAAAAGTCGGTCTTCGGCGAGGGCGTAGCCATAGCCGTAAAATAGCCCGTAGTCGGACTGGGCGAAAATATGCGGCGCCCCGTAGGCGTCCCGGCGGATGACGACCTCGCCGGGCTCTGCAGTTACTTGGGAGGGTTCGGAGAGGCCGGCACAAGCCGCCAGCGCGACAGCGGCGGAGGCCGCCGCAACAGCGCTTCGCCGGATGGAAGAGGAGAAACAGAATGTCAGAGGTCGGCGCATGTGGCGAAATGAGCGGTGGGGGCGGAACCAGCGTTGGTGGGAGCGGTCTTCGCCGCTCCCACGGTGCGCTTCTTTAGTTATAGGACCACGTAATCGCGCCGCCATACATGCGCGGCTCGCCAAGCGTGCCGATCTGGCCCGGCCCGATGACGTAGACGTGGGAGAAGTAGCGATCGTCGGTGAGGTTTTTGCCCCATACGCTGAACTGCCACTGCTCGTTTGGCGACACCCAGGTGAGGTTCGCGTCCACCAGGCCGAACGCGTCTTCGATGGTGTTGTCGTCAACAAAGTCCGCGCGGCGGGATTCGCTGTAGCGGAAATCGACGCTCCACAGCAGCTCGCCGAGATTGTCGCCCACGGGATGCTGATAAAGCGCGGAGACAGCGAACTTATTGCGGGGCGCCCGGTTCAACTCCTGATTGATGATGAAGTCCTGCCCCGGATCATCGGTGAAGAAATCGCGGAAATTGATTTCCGCTTCGGTGTCGAGGAAGGCGTAGTTCGCATCCAGCGTCAGCCCTTCAATCGGCCGCCAGGTGAGTTCCGCTTCAACCCCGAACACGTCGGCGTCGCCGGCGTTGATGGTGCTGAAGAAACCGAACGAGGTGGGATCGACGGTGAAGCCGTCCGGCGCGGTGGCGTCGGCGATCAAGCTCGGGCCGAAGCGTTGGAACTGCAGGTCCTGGTAGTCGAGATAGAAGCCGGCGACGTTGAACCGCATGGTGTTGTCGAAGAACTGCCCCTTGAGGCCGATCTCGTAGCTGTTTGCGGTTTCCGGATCGATGCCGATATTGGCGGCGGCGTCAGCATTCGGCGGCGCGGCGCCGAAGCCGCCCGACTTAAAGCCGCGGGAGTAGCTGGCATAGATAAGCACATCGTCCGTCGCCTGGAAGTTGATGCTCGCTTTCGGCGAGACGTTCGTGAAGTCAGCCGAGTCGGCGATGCCCTCGCCCGTTACGATGTTGCCGAAGGTCTCGTTGATGATGAAGCCGGGCAGCCCAGGCACCGTCGGGTCCTCGCCGCTGGCGAAACCGGACGACACGATTTCTTTCTCATCATAGGTGACGCGAACGCCGGCGCTGAGCGAGAAGCGGTCCCAGAAATCGTAATTGCCGTGAACGAAGCCAGCGATACTATTGGTTTCGTTGATCTGGCGATAGCCGCCGACGGCGTCGTCCGGATCCGTCGCTGGCCGCACCGCGGAGCGATCGTCAATGCCGTCGCCGAAGAAGTTCACGAAGCGGAAGAACTCCTCCCGGTCCGTCTCTTCGTTTAGGTAGAAGATACCCGCCAGAATATCGAAGTTGTCCGAGATATCCTGGGCGTAGCGAATCTCCTGGGTGAAGGCGTCGGTGCGGTCGAGAATGTCGTCGACCACGTTGACCTGCGGCACGCCCGCGGAATCCATCTCCCAGTCCGAATAGGTCTTGTAGTAGGCCGTGACCGAGGTGAGCTCGCCGCCATTCGGGAACTCATGTTGGACTTTCAAGCTGTAGAGGTCGGAGCTGCGTTCCGAAAAGCCTTCTTGCGGCGTTGTTGAGCGCAGGTCCTGGATGGAGCCGCCGGCCGCGTCAAAGAAGGGCCGAACGCCCGCCGTGTTCAGAGGGATCCGGCCGATGTCCGCATTGTCCTCGTCTTGGGCCGCGCCGGTGAAGGTGACTTCGGTGCTCGGCGTCGGCGTCCACAGGAGCTGGCCGCGGAAGCTTGTCGAGTTCTGATCCTTCAGATCGTTCCCGGTGAGAACGTTGCGGATAAACCCGTCGCGGTTGCGCGAGGAGAAGGAGACTTTCGCCGCCAGATTGTCGAACAACGGACCGGTGACGTAAGCGCCGTAATTCTGCGTGTTGAAGTTGCCAATCCGCGCGTTGACCTTGGCCTCAACGCCATCAAAAGACGGCTTGCGCGAGGTGATGTTGATGGCGCCGCCGATAGCGTTCCGGCCGAACTGGGTGCCTTGGGGACCGCGCAGCACTTCAATACGGTCCACATCGAAGAAATCGAACGCGGCGTTGGAGACGCGGCCGAAGTAGACGTCATCTAGGAAGACCGCGACGGAGTTCTCCGTGCCCGCGCCATCATCATTGGATGAGATGCCCCGCAAGCTGAAGATCGCCTGCCCTGCGTTGAACGGCGCGAAGGTGAAACCCGGAATGCGCGAGGCAAGGTCGAGCGGGTTTGAGATATCCGCCCGCTCCACCGCGTCGCCCGAGATGGCGGTGACGGCGATCGGAACCCGCTGGAGGTCATTTTCCTTGCGCTCAGCCGTTACGACAATCCTGTCCAGAGCGCGACTGTCCTGCGCAAAGGCCGCAGGCGCACCAAACAAAAGCGAACCAACAGCGCAAGACGTCATCAAACCAATTTTTGCGGCGCGGCGTACCCCGCATTTCTTGCCAATCATACGATCCCTCCCTCGACGCAGCCCCGGCTACGACACTTTGACTTCAACCGTTTAACCAATATCGATTTCCAATTCAACTATTTTTATGCATTCAACTACGCTCGTAACACATTGAAATTTCACTGTTTCGACGTGTACCGCGCATGGCGGCGTATGAATTTATCTGGGCGTTGCAGATACAACACGGTTGACGCGCGGCCGTGCGCTGGTCCGCTCCATAGGGCAAGAGCAACCTTTGCTCGTTCTTCGAAACTGGGTTTCACTAGAGCCGTTTGCGTCTGACACGATGCAGTTCAGAGGCCGCAAACGCCTCTAAGTCTCTGTTTGCGCGAATTGCCGACGCGAAACCGGTGAGCTGCTTGCGCTGCAATTCGCTCTAGAGGCGGACGGCGCAACCGCGGCATGAAGCATCGGAGCCTTTTCTGTCGAGGCGCTGAATAGTGCGCACCGGAAGATAGCCGCAGGTTGCTATACTCATCACACAAAGCGACAGAGGGAGACAAAAATGGCGCGCTCCAGACTTGCGGGAACATCCGCCATCACCCGCGCCCCGAATCGCAGCTCGCTCTGGCGGGAGTTGCTACCGGCACGCGCAACGCGGCATCCCCTCTCCAGTCCAACAAGCGGCGATGCCTCCAAGAAGCGTCGAGGCTTCACGCTCGTTGAAGTTATGATCGCCCTCTCGATCCTCGCCTATGTGATGATCTTGTCTTCTACCGGCCTCAACCTAGCCCAACGCGTCTCCAGCCGAGCGTTGTTGGACGATCGCGAAAGTCGCCTTCTCACTGTGTCGAGGCTTCTACGAAACGCACTCGAAGGCCCTGTGCCCGTCTACCGCCGAGCCGGCTCCACCCAATGGGTCGCGGATTTTGAGGGCCTTCCGACGTCGCTGGAGACCGTCGTGGAGACACCGTTTCAAGCCGCAGCCCCCGGATTATATCGGTTCAGACTTTCACTTGACCCGACGCCAAACGGCGGCGCAGATCTTGTTCTGCGATATTGGCCATATGGCGCGTCCAGCTTCAGTGCCTCGATCAAGCGGGTCTTGGCGTCAGACATCGGCGACGCGACGTTTCTCTATTCCGGTGGAACGACCTACGTCGCGCAGAGTTATTCGGAAGTCGGGCGGTCGTGGCGGCCAGATTGGCGTAATCGTCTGACACCGCCGCGCGCGGTGCGGATTTCCGGCCTGCAGGTGTCGTCCGGATCGAAGCCGTTTGCGATCACCATCGCCATCGGTGCGGGCGTATAGCTTAGCCTCCATGGCAGAAGCGCACTCGCGACGTGAAGGCCCCTATCAGTCGCGCGGCCGACACGCCCCTCAGACAATGCAACGTATAAATACGGAATGGCCGATTAGTCGCGTCGCCGTGCGCGTAGGTCCTTGACAACTCGCCCGCAGCCCGCCCAATATGTTTCCACTTCAACTATCTCCGATTACCGTATTTCTAATTGAGAGGTAGACGGAACCATCAGCGCGTTTCACATCCGCGATTGACAGAATATTGCGGATACAGAGGAAAAGGACGACTCATGGCGGTTATCAACATTCCAAACAAATTTGGGCTTGGACCGAGTGTCGGCCCCAGCGATAGAGCCGACCCGAACAATACGACGTTCCTCTACCCCACCGGATATCCGGACTTTCGGTTGCATTATCAGTCCCTCCTTGACGAGACGCACTTTAATGGAGAGCCGCCGTCAGAATCCGACCCCTCGTCTGTGTTCGGCAACGCGACCGGCGACCCGATCGCAAAATTCGCCCAAGGAAGGGCGCCGAAAATCGCCGTGGTTGGCGGCGGTATGGCGGGCCTCACGGCGGCCCACGAGTTAGCGCGCGCGGGCGGCGACATCTATATTTTCGAGGCAGGCGATCGCCTCGGCGGACGCCATTATTCGCATAAGTTCGATGAAAACGACGTTGTCGCGGCCGAGCTTGGCGCCATGCGTTTTCCAGCATCCCTCAGCACCGTTTACCACTATGCACGCTATCTAAATATCTCCTGGGATCGGACGGGCAATTTCCCTGACCCAGGCGCGCCCGACATCGTAACCGCCGTCAACGTGCCAAGCTTAGGCGATGCACCTCCTGGCGGAATGAACCCCGGCAAATGGCCGTACATCTACGCGAATTCGATCACCGGTTGGGACCTCGTTGAGGCAATGCAGGAAGCGTTCGGCAACTGGGTCTCAGCGGAGAAAACGGTAGGGCAGAGCCGGTGGCAGGCGGGGACGTTCGACGACTTTTGGAATAGTAAAACCAATGACTTCAAGAACATTACATTCGGCGCAAAGATGCAGGAGGTCTTCGAAAACGACGCAGCCACGCAGTCATATCCGATCGCCGACGTCATGAAAGTGTTCGGCGCGATCGGCGTCGGCTCGGGCGGCTTTGGCCCCCTGTTTTCTATTTCCATGTTGGAAATGTATCGTCTCATCCTCTTCAATTACGAAGGAGACGGCGGGGACATAATCTCTCGGGCGCCATACACACCAAATGACGGCAGCGGGCAGCATCTTTTTGTCGGCTCGTTCGAAGACGCCGATCTGCTCGGCACAAGCGCCTTCTCCCGTGCCTTATACGCAAAAGACTTCGACGCTCGCGGCGGCGGGACGAGCAGCCTTCAGACAATCGACATTGCAAGAAACTGGTCGCCGCTCAATAAGTTCGTATCGGGAGTTAAGTCGACTGCTTCGCCCAGAGGCGACGACAAATCGCTTACCCTTCAATACTACGATGGCGGCCCAGAGGCATATCGAACGGATACGTTCGATTACGTGGTGATAACATGTACGCCGATGGCGGCGAACGCGTTTATCACGCAAAGCGATTTCACCAAGTCAGGCACAACCGAGATATTCAGCGAGGATACGAAAGCCGAGCTTGCGAATTTGCACCACACTCGGTCTGGCAAAGTCTTCTTCAAAATCGACGACAAGATTTACGATGACGATGTAGCCTCCGGTTTGGGGTGGAGCAATCCGATACCTCAGGTCACCTTGGGCGAAAAATATATGAAGCAGACATATATTTATGGCCTCAAGAGCGGAAGCGATGAGTCTTATGTCGCACTGATGTCATACACTTGGGAGGATGACGCCCAAGCGTATGCTGGACAATTCGCTGCTAACGGCGCCTTTGCCCCGTCGGCCGATGGACAGGACCAACTGGCGCGGTCCATGGCGAACCAGCTTGACGACATCTACGCGGACTTTATTCCTGGCAACAAGATCGCCGATTACTTCGACAACGTTGCTCTAAACGATCGATCATGGTCATTCATCGATTGGGGGACTCAAGTCTTCGACGGTTACAATCCGGGTACGGGTGCGACAGGAACAGCGCCTGGCGGGGGCTTCGACTTCGACAAAAACAAGGGCGGGTTCTACAACGGCGCTTTCCGGCTTATTCTTCCGTATCAGAATGATAGTCTGATTTCGATCTTCAAGAAGAATTGCGTTAGTCCGTATCTGTGGACCCAAGCGACGGGAAGCCGAACGCCGATCTCTCAAGAAGCCGCGCACGGTGTGTTCTTCGCAGGAGACGGCATTTCTTTCTCAGGCGGCTGGACCGAAGCGCCGATCCGGACGGCCATCAACTCGGTCGTGGCGGTTGTTTGGCACGATGGCGGGGCCGTGAATTACGATCCCGTTAATGGGACCCACAAAGATCCTTTTGACGCCACCAAGCCTCCAGTCCCAAATATGCCAGCTAACGGGTTCGGCATTTTTCAAGCGCCCTCGCCATAGCAGCGGGGAAAGGGAGACGACGCATGACAAATGACGCACGTTCTTTTTTTTCGGCTAGCTCCGGTCTGGACCAAAGTGCGACTGACCAAAGATCGGCCTTTGAAGCGCCTTCCAGGAGGTCAGTTCTAAAGGGATCCGCCGCGGCCGCGACGGCCCTTGTGGCGGCCCCGGCTTTCGCCGCGACGCTGGGCTCAAGCAATATCCCAGCGACGGCGTTCGAGCTTACACGGTCGCTCGCTGACACTCATCGATTTGGCGATCAGATTACTCCTTGGCGGATCAACGGTGTCGAAGTGGGAAGCAACCGGCAGCCGGTTTCGCTTATCTTAGATACGGTTCGACCGCTGAGTTGGTTAGCCTTAGATCGCGCCAAATCTGGCCCAGTCTTTGATGCTAGCTCGTCGGACTCTTTCCAACTTATAAGGAGCACAGGCGCGCCGGATCGCATGGGCTTCGGTAGCCGAGGCACATTGTCTGGCCGCAGCGCCATAGATTCACTATGGGCCAAGGGCGCCGCTGGCCCGAGAGCCATCGCCTATCCCCTCTTCGCCGCGCGGGGTATATGGGGCCGCGGCCTTGAGGGCGTCGACGCAGCTGGCTCGTTGTCTCTCTCGGCCGCGGAGAGTTCGGCGGGCGGGTTCTGTGAACGTCTGATGAACGCAGGCCTTTGGGACCCTTCCCACCCCTACGTGTCGATTAGGCTTGATAGTACGTCAAGACGCGGAGGGATTCGTTTCGGCGCCGTCGATTTCAGAGGTTTCAACCGAGAGCGTGCACTAACGGTTAATGCGTCTAACGGCGGAGGGTGGTCCGGCCAAGTCGCCATCGGCGCTTACGGCAGCGGTGCTTCCTTATCAGCCTACGACCTCATACTCGACACGAGTCTTTCGAAAACAATGGTCCCAACAGGCGTGTTCGACGCTCTTGTCGCACGGCGGGCGCGAACGACTGGTGGAGCGAAAAGAAGTCAGGGTGGAAATTCCGAGTTCGTTCTGGCGACGGAAACAGCTTTCGGCGGTCGGGGAGTTCTGCGCCTGCCGATGAACTCCTTGATAGCAGCGAGGGGCAACGCGGCGTCCTCAACAGATACGGCTAGAAAGCCGCTGATCGGATCTGCGGCTAGACGTGAAGTCTTAAGGCTAGGTACAGACGCTCTTGAGAACTCGCTTTTGGTGCTCGAGTACCAAGTCACCGCAAATGGTCGAGCCGGCGGCTATTCCCTAAGCCCCAAAGCGACTCACCTCTTCAGCGGCCGTTCGACACCTGGAGCGCTCGCCGTCGCGGCGAACTACGACAGCCGGCGCGCGAAGCTTGGCGGCGTAGCGCCGCAGGTAGCGTAACTGTCGACAGCCGATGCCTCCCCCCGACCGCGCTTTGGACCCGTCCATGTTTGAGATGGACGGGTCCATCGCACCACGCGGGGGCCGCCTCTACGCGGCGAATCCCCAACGTCCACCGTCGCCTGCCGTATTGCGATCGCATCTTCGACCCGAGCAATGGCGGAAATAGAGTAGAACGTCCCGGCGGGAACATCTGTTTCCAGCGGCCAAGACGCCCGTCCTGAATGGATAGTGATGTGAGCGATTAGGGCCTGACTCAATCTAGCATCCATCCCCAGAACCCTGGCGACTTCGGCTACGCTGACAAAGCGGGCGTCGCGGGGCCCCCATTTTCGCCCTGCGATCTCATAGTCTATCCGCTCCGCCCCACCAGGCCCCTTAACGCGGTCAGAGTCCCGGTAGTCGACAATCCGGTAGGCCAGACTGAGTGGCGATGTCTTGATTTCGCCGGGGACTAGGCCAAGGCCATCTTGAGTTTGACGAATCAATTGGGCCAAAAGCGCTGGAGACGCACGGTTTATGTCTATCTTCTGGGCCTCCGGTTCAATTAATACAAGGACGGGCCTCGATAGAACGTCCAAACATATGAACTCAACCGGTCGGCTTATCAAATCAGTAGTCGGATTTGGTGTCTGTACACCTGGCCCGACTACACTGCCGTATGCCTTAGCGCCGGGCCGGGAACCACCAAGCGCCGCCATAGCCCACCGAGCTGCGCCGTCGGCGGCCGCTTCAGCTTGAGCCAAAGACGTTATGTTGGCGGCTCTGCGGACGTCTAAGCGATTTGATATCGAGTAGCCAGCAGCAATCGTAGATAGAACAGTCAGCGTAACGATGACAGTTAGCAAGGCCGCGCCCGCCTCTCTATCCGGTTTTGATCTGATAGCTTCAAAGACGCACCGCCGATAGCGGCCGAACAGCCTAGCGCCCCGACATGTCGGCGCTTTTCTCACGGCGTCACCGACGGCGAAGCCTGGCTTGCGCCTAGACCGTTGCTTGACATTGATTTGTCAAGGTCCGCCGAAACGTTGCGGTCCGCTGGTGCGGAAATTCGTGGTGAGAACTGGATCCGAGAGAGTTGCTGACGATATGTATCCATCGCATCGTTCGCTTCGACCATCGATCGTATCACGCGAGGCGTGATTACGATCAGCAATTCGCTGCGGCCTGATGTTCGACTCCTGGTCTTAAAGAGTTCTCCAAACACCGGAACCTGGCCCAAGATGGGGACCTCGCTTGTGCTTTCGGTTTCGTTTTCTTCTATTAGTCCTCCCAGAATTAAGCTGTTGCCGTCATTCACCGATACCGTTGTGCGTAGCTGACGCTGTTGAATTGTCGGAGAGTTGATGCTTGACGTCGTTGTAGGGATGACATTGGAGACCTGCTGATCGATGTCGAGCAGCACAACGCCATGATCGTTGATACGGGGCGTAATAGCGAGGATGACTCCGGTATCGCGGAAGCTAACGGAGTTTACGATCGGGGCGCCTGGGTCAACTGGCACTACAGCCGACTGAGTAACCACCGGCACTTGATCGCCGATCTGAAGAAACGCAGTCCGGTTGTCCATCACCAACAGGGTCGGCGACGAGAGCACACGAATGTTCGTCAGGGTCCGCAGCGCGTTCAAGCTCGCCTGAACCTCAGTCGCCGACAAAACGACCGACAGACCGTTGGCGAACCCTACTGGGCCTCCGGGAAAACTTGCAGCGACGTCGTTTTGTTCGAAAAACCAACGAAGGCCGAACTCAAACTGGTCTGTCAAGTCAACCTCGGCAATAGTTGCTTCCAAGAGGATTTGACTTGCGGCCGCGTCAAGCTCTTCGGTAACCGCTAAGGCTCGCGCCACCAAGGCTGGCGACCCAATGAGGATGAGCGCATTCCGTCCGCTATCGGAAAGAACGCGTAGCGCCTCGCTCGCCTGGTCTCCATAGGGTCCTGGGGGCCCCGCGCCGCCCCCCACCGAGGTCGCTCCATCGATCGGCGACGTACTTCCCCTCGCCACGGAGAGCCCAGGAACCACATCGCCCGGTATTGGCGCGTTAGCTGACGCCCGCGCCGAACCAAGTTCCTGCACGACCGCCGCGATTTCAGCGACCGGCCTATTTTGAACGCGATAAACTTCCACTCGCGAGCGTGTGGTTGGCGGCGCTTTATCGAGCCGTCTAATCCAAGCTTCGGCCTCGGAAAGATGGGCGGGCTGACGCGCAATGACGAGCAGCGT
>JBCDJH010000023.1:0-12240 GCA_038747965.1 Pseudomonadota bacterium | reverse complement strand
GGTGAACACCGGGTCTGGCGTGGAGGCGTCCCGGAACATGCCTTGCGCTTTGGCGTAGGCTTCAACCAGAGCGACGCGTTCCGGGTCCCGGCCCGTCGCTTTCAGGTACTTCAGCGTCTCCGCGTCAATTGGGAAGAAGCCGCAGGTCGCCCCATATTCCGGCGCCATGTTGGAGATGGTCGCTTGGTCTTCCAGCGACAGATTATCGAGGCCCGCCCCGAAGAATTCGACGAATTTCCCGACCACGCCGCGCGCCCGCAGCATTTGCGTAACGGTCAGCACAAGGTCCGTCGCCGTCGCGCCCTCGGGCAATTTGCCGGTGAGTTTGAAGCCGATGACTTCAGGAATGACCATCGACACCGGTTGGCCGAGCATCGCTGCTTCCGCCTCGATGCCGCCGACGCCCCATCCGAGCACTGAGAGACCGTTCACCATCGTGGTGTGACTGTCCGTCCCCACCAACGTATCGGGGTAGGCGTAGGTTTCGCCGCCGGCGTCCGCCGTCCAAACGGTCTGCGCCAGATATTCCAGGTTCACCTGGTGGCAGATGCCGGTTCCCGGCGGCACGACGCGGAAATTATCGAACGCGCCCTGGCCCCACTTCAGGAAGGTGTAGCGCTCCTGGTTCCGGTCGTACTCCATCTGCACGTTGCGCTCGAAGGCGTCTTCCGTACCGAAATAATCCACCATCACCGAGTGGTCGATCACGAGATCCACAGGGGCGAGCGGATTGATTTTGTCCGGTTCTTCGCCGAGCGCCGCCATGGCGTCGCGCATCGCCGCCAGATCGACGACCGCCGGCACGCCGGTGAAATCTTGCATCAGCACCCGGGCCGGCCGATAGGCGATCTCGTGGGTGGATGTGCGCGTCTCTAGCCAACTCGCCACGGCTTTCACATCGTCGGTCGTGACGGTTTGTCCGTCCTCGAAGCGAAGCAGGTTCTCCAGAAGGACTTTCAAGGAGAAAGGCAGCTTTGAGATGTCGCCGATCTGTTCGGCCGCCGCTTCGAGGCTGTAATAGGCGTACGTCTTGTCGCCGACGGAAAGGGTGCGTTTGGTCTTCAGCGTATCGCGGCCTGGTTTCACCTGGGCGGCTCCTTCATCTTAAAGGCGAGGCCCCGTCAGTGGGCCATACAGCATTGGCGCGCCTGCTCCAGCAGGGAAGTGGCGGCGCAGCGTTTCGCAGTTGCGTCATTTACGGAGCACGGTCTATCACGCGCTTCCTTGGGGGCGCAATTCGACCCTTGGCTACGGCCGCGCGCCGCGATCTCCCCTTAAGCGTTTGCAGCCCCCTTGACGGGAGGCGGCGGCGAGCCCCAATAGGCGCGGGATGTCCCTCGATTCATCGTCAATGGCGGCGGAGCCGCGATCGCAGAGCGCGCTTCCTTTTTCAGGCGCCGCGATCGTCGCAGAACGGCTCGCGATTGCGCGCGGCGGACGCGCCCTGGCGCGCGATGTCAGCTTCACACTTCAAAGCGGCGACGCGCTGCTGGCGCTCGGGCCCAATGGCTCCGGCAAGACAACCTTGCTCCGCGCGCTGGCCGGCCTCTGTCCCCTTGAGGGTGGCGCGTTGAAAATTGAGGCAGGGACCCTGAGCCGCGCTCCAGATGAGAACGCGGGCGACGCTTTGAGCGAGGCCAGGTCGCACGCCGTTCACTATCTCGGCCACGCCAACGCTCTTAAGGCCGGGCTCACCGCATCGGAGAACACGGTGTTTTGGGCGCGGTATCTGGGGCGGCCGCAGTTTGACAGTGAGGCCGCCCGGGCGGCGCTGGAGAGGCTGGGCGTCGGCGCTCTCGCCTCCGCGCCCACCGCTTACCTGTCAGCAGGCCAAAAGCGGAGAGCCGCGCTCGCCCGGCTTGTGGCGGCGCCGCGGCCGATCTGGTTGCTTGATGAGCCCGACGCCGCCCTCGACCGCGCGGGCCTTGCGTGTCTTGAGGGGCTCATCGCCGAACACCGCGCGGCCGGAGGGCTCGCCATCATCGCCACCCACGGCCAGCTGGCGGCGCCGGGCGCCAAGACGTTGCGTCTCGGCGGCGAGGCGGGCCCGGCTGTTCTAGAGAGTTACTTTTGAGCGGTCTTGCGGGGCTTGCGGCGCTGTTTCGCCGGGATGCGGCGAGCGCCTTCCGCCAAGGCGGCGGCGGCCTTGTTCCGCTCGGGTTCTTTGTGATGACAGCGGCGCTCGCGCCCTTGGCGCTGGCAGCTGACGGCGCTTCGGCCGGCGGGGAGACGCTGCGCGCGCTGGCGCCCGGGCTTGTCTGGTTGGCGGCGGCTCTGGCCGCGTTGCTCAGTATGGAGCGGGCTTACCAGAGCGATTTTGAGGAGGGCGGGCTTGATCTCCTCGTGATCGGGCCTGCCCCCTTGGTCATGGCGGCGCTCATCAAGGGGGCCTCATTCTGGCTCGTCAATTGCGCGCCGGTGGCGATGGCCGCGCCGGTCGTCAGTCTGCTCTTTGATCTTCCGATCGGACGCGGCGCGGCGCTGGCGGCGTCTCTCGCGTTCGGGTCTGCGTGCTTCAGTCTGATTGGATCGGCCGCGGCGGCGCTCGTCGTCGGCGTGCGCCGCGGGGGGATGCTGATCGCCGTCCTCGCCCTGCCGCTGTTCACGCCTGCGTTGATATTTGGCGTGGCCGCGGCGCGGGACGGTCTCGCATCAGCCGGCGGACAGCTTCTGGTCGGTTATACGCTCTTTTGCCTCGTCGCATGCCCGATCGCAGCGGCGGCCGCTTTGCGGATCAATGTTGAGTGAGCGCCAAACTGGCGAGCGTTAGGTGCGGACGGCTCTTTGCAGCCAGCCCAACGCGCCAGTGAAGGCGAGCGGCGCGTCAGTCACCGATAGCGCATAGCAGGTCTCGCCCTCTTCGGCGATTGGCCGGTGAGTCACCGCTTGTGACGCGATTGAGACGTCGCCGGGTCCGTAGCGCCCGGTCTCGTCGCTGAAGGCGCCGCGCACCACCAAAGTGATTTCCGCGCCTTCATGGGTATGGCGCGGGGCGCCGAAGCCCGGTTGGATGCGCAGCAAGTCGACCTTGGCCTCACCGCTGGTGGGCAGAGAAATCGTCCGGAGGCCCGGTCCGGCGAACCGCCAGCCGCCATTGGCAAACGCCCGGCGCGCGGCGGTGCGCAGCGGCTCGGGGAACGCGTCAAGATCGTCATCGTTCGCGGCGATCGGATGCGCAGGGTCTTTTGGACCTTGATCGAGCATCGCCAGCACGGAGCTGAGCGCGCTTTCAGACATCGATGCTGGGGCTTCGCTTTCCAGAAGCGCGCCGCCAAGACCTTCGTACTTAGAGACTTGCTCAGCGGTCGCGTCATCCAGCTGCATCTGCGTCTCAATCAAGAGACCCAGAGCTGGATCAACGCGCCCCGCGGCGTAAGCGCACAGAACATCGGGCGGCAGAGTGTGAGCTGTTCTCTTCATTCACCGTTAGCTTCGCAGATCGCTACGAAGTCATCCTTAACGTCACAAAATTTCTCTCAACACTAAATACGATAAACAGATATAAAGCTATACGTTGGGAAGTGGGAGAAAGCGCTATCATGCCGCAGCTGCCGCTGGAGGCCGGCTCTGGGCCTAGGGCTCCGCGTCGTCGCCAAGCGCTCGCCTGAGTTTTACAAAGGCCAAGCGAAGCCGCGATTTCACCGTGCCAAGCGCGACGCCGGCTGTATCGGCGATTTCCCGGTGGGATTTGCCTTCGAAGAACGCCATACGAAGCAACTCGGCTTGCTCAACCGGCAGGTCAGCGACAGCGGCGCGGACCCTCTCTTCCCGCTCCAACGCGGAGATTTGCTCATCTGGTTGCGGCGTCTCGGAGGGCTGCAAGAGCGGTTCCATCGGATCAATGTCGCCTTTCGCCTGGCGACGAATAAGGTCGATCCGGCGGTTCCTGGCGATGCGAAACAGCCATGTCGAAACAGACGCTTGGGTGCGGTCGAAGGTGGCGGCCTTCCGCCACACCGTGAGCATAACGTCCTGAACGATTTCCTCCGCCTGCGCGTCGCCTGCGCCAAGCCGCAACAGATACCCTTTCACCCGAGGGGCGTAATAATTGAAGATGCGGGCGAAGGCGTCGCGATCCTCCCGCTCGGCGATTGCGGCGAGCAAATCCGCCATCGCTTCGCGATCGACCGCGTCGGCGCTACGGGCATGAGCGGAGGTGGTCACGTGCGCTTCGCCTTGTCGCTAACAGATGCGCCAGTCTGCCACAGCTCGCGTCGGCGAAGCTAGCTCGGATGCTGTCTCGCCGGGGCCGCGCGCGTCAAACTTCTGACAAACCTAGGCCGCACAAGACCGGCCGTTGGTAAACGAAAGTTTAACCTTCGCGGGACAGGGTCAAGGTCGACCGGCAGGCAAGCGGGAGCGCCGACTATGAGCAAGATTTCGAGCACCATCGGATTTCATGGTTTCGCCGCGCGGGCGGACCGCTCAAGCAAAACGCGCCGGTGGTTCGCGGCCGCCGGCGCCCTTGCCGCGGCGGCGCTCTGCGCCGACGCCGCGGCCGCCGCGACTCCGAAGGCTATCGCCACCTATCGCGATTGGAACGTATTCCAGTTGGAGGAGGGCGGCGACACCATCTGCTTCGCGGTGACCGAGCCGCAGGATTCCTCCCCCAAAAGCGTGCGCCATGGGGACGTCTTCTTCCTCGTCTCCACTTGGAAGTCGGGCGCCGCTTCCAACCAGCCCTCCTTTATGGCCGGCTACGATCTGAAAGAACGCTCAAAGCCAGCGGCCCGCGTAGGGTCGGACAAGTTTGAGATGTACACGTCGAAGAACGAAGCTTTCGTTGAGGAACCGGCGGATGAGGCGCGCCTCATCAACTCAATGCGCCGTGGGTCCACCATGCGCGTCAGCGCGACATCCTCCCGCGGCACGGCGACGAGCTACGAAATCTCTTTGCTTGGCGTGTCCGCCGCGCTCGACCGGGCGGCCGAAGCCTGTAAGTGACCGCCCCGGGCGAGTAGGGCTTCCCGCCGCCAGATATAAAGGCTGGTGGAGACAATGATGGCGGCGCCGACGGCTGTCCAAGCATCGATAATCTCCCCAAACGCCCAAAACCCCACGGCGGCTGCAAACACCAACTTCACGTACTCGGTTGGGGAAATCGCCGTCGCCTCGCCTAGGCTATAGGCGCGCACATAACAGTACTGCGACAGCGCGCCCGCGCCGGCGATCGCCAGAAGCAAGCCCCAATCTTGCAGATCGGGCGCGCGCCACATGAAAAAGGCGAAGGGCGCTGAAAGCGCCGCCATGAGCCAAATGCCCCATACGTAGGCCGCCTCTGAGGTCATATGGCGCGATATCAGCCGTAAGGAGGTAATCGTCAGCGCAAAGCATAGGGCGGATGCGAGCGCCGCCAGGGCGCCCAGATTGATCTGGCCCGACGGTCGCAACATGATGAGGACGCCGACAAACCCGATGAGCGCCGCGCCGGTCCGCCGAACGCCGATGCGCTCGCCCAGAATCAGCGCCGCTAACGGAACCATGAACAAGATGCTTGCGAAGCTGATCGCCTGAACGTCCGCCAGCGGAAGGCGCGGCAAGGCCATGTAGCCAAACACCATCGTTAGAGTGCCGACGATGCTTCGCCAAAGGATAAGAATGGGCCGGCTCGTCTTCAGGGCGCCCAGACCGATGCGCCAAATGATGGGGGGCGTCAGCAATAGAGCGCCGCAGGCTCCGCGGATGAACGTGATTTGGAACGCCCCGTACCGCCCTTCAAGCAGTTTGGCGAAGGCGAACATGGCGGTCACCGCGGCCGCTCCCAAAACCAGCCACAGCGCCGCGGCGGCGTTGCGCGGCGGCGCGCCCCCGCTCACGAGAGAAAGCCGACGATGTCCATCACCTCCTTGAGGATGGGGCCGGCCACGCCCTCCGCCCGCTCCGCTCCGCGCCGAAGCACGTTGTCGATGTGGTCGGGGTCCTCTTTGAGCTCCCGCATGTTTTTCGCGATAGGCGCAAGATAGGCGACAGCGGCGTCGGCGAGCGCCGGTTTGAACGCGCCAAAGCCTTGGCCGCCGAACTCTTGCAGCACCTCGGCGTCGGTTCGGCCGGTGAGGGCGGCGTAGATCCCGACAAGATTTCGCGCCTCCGGGCGCTCAGCGAGGCCGCCGGGTTCGCTCGGCAGAGGCTCCGCGTCCGTCTTCGCCTTTTTGATCTTCTTGGCGATGGCGTCCGCGTCGTCGGTCATGTTGATCCGCGACAGATCCGACGGATCGGACTTCGACATTTTGCTGGTTCCGTCGCGCAACGACATGATCCGCGCGCCTGGGCCCTTGATCAAGGGTTCGGTCAAGGGGAAAAATCCGGGTGCATTGTAATCATTATTGAACTTCTGGGCGACGTCTCGGGTGAGTTCCAAATGCTGTTTTTGGTCGTCGCCCACGGGAACATGGGTCGCCTTGTAGGCGAGAATGTCCGCCGCCATAAGCGCCGGATAGGAGAACAGCCCCACAGAGGCGCGCTCTTTATCCTTGCCGGCCTTGTCTTTGAACTGGGTCATCCGGTTCATCCAGCCCATCCGCGCGATGCAGCTGAAGATCCAAGCAAGCTGTGCGTGCACGGAACAACCTGACTGGTGAAAGACGATGCTGCGCTCTGCGTCGATGCCGGCGGCGAGGTAGGCGGCCGCGATCTCACGGGTCTGCGCGCGCATGGCCGCTGGGTCCTGCCAAACGGTGATCGCGTGCAGGTCGACGATGCAGTAAATGGTCTCGAACTCCGACTGCAGATCGACAAACTTCTTGATAGCGCCGAGATAGTTGCCGAGATGCAGGTTCCCGGTGGGCTGTACGCCTGAGAAAACCCGCTTTGGGCCTTTGTAGGCCGGGTCGGCGTTTGCGCCTTCGCCTTGCGTTTCATTCGCCATGTCTTCGTCTCCCATCGTCTTCGGGGCCCGGCTCAGCCAGCGCAATGACGCCGGCGACGCGCGTCGTCTTAGGCCGCGCGCCGCTTCAGCCTGTCCAAATCCTGCAAGGACGCGCCGCCGATCGCTAGGCATAGCGCCACATAGAGGAGCCCTGTCGCCGCCAGCAGCGCCAGCAATGTGAGCCAAATCTGCCCAAAAAACAGGCCGGCGAAGATCCCGGCGTTTTCAGCAAGCGCGCCGATGGCCCCGGCCATCGCCAGCGCCGCAAAGCTCATGCGAGGGACCCGCCGTGTCAACCGCGCATCGGGCGCGAAAAGGCCAAGCCGCTGGAGCTTCAAGGCCAGCGCGCCTGCGTTGAACCAAGCCGCGAGGGATGTTGCGATGGCGACACCGAGAAAACCGAAGACGGCGTAAAGCGCGACGCTTCCCACGGCGTTGATGGCGATGCTTGCAAGCGCGTAGCGCATCGGCGTGCGCGTGTCCTCGCGCGCGAAGAAGGCGGGCGAGAAAACCTTGATAAGCACGAAGGCGGGCAGCCCGCAGGCGAAGGCCGCGAGCGCGCGGCCCGTCTGCACCCCGTCCTCCACTGTGTAGGCGCTGTCTCCAAGCAGCAGCGCCGGCAGCTCGCGGTTGAAGGCGTCCATCAAGGCGACGGGCGCCGCGATGAACGCCGCCGCCGCCGGCAGCGATAGGAACAGCGACGCTTCGATCGCCCGGTTCAGGGCTTTCGCCGCACCCGCCTCGTCGGCCGCCTTCACCCGCCGGGACAGCTCCGGCAGCAGGACAACGCCCATGGCGATGCCCACGGCTGAAAGCGGCAATTGGTAATATTGGTCCGCGTAGAACAGCCACGAGACGGCCCCGTCCTGCTGCGAGGCCACATTAGTGCCGATCACGAGGTTCATGGACGTGGCGCCGGCGGCGATAAAGCCGGGCACGCCAAGTTTGATAAGGCGTTTTACCTCCGGCGTTAGTTTCGGCGCGCGGGGGCGGAACACAAATCCCGCCTTGGCGCAGGCGAGATAGAGCGTCACCGCTTGGGCGACGCCGGCCAGCATCGCCCCCCAGGCCGCCACGTGCCCCGTGGTGGGGCCCGCGTCGGCGAAAAACACAGCGGCGATGATCCAGAAAAGATTAAGCAGTATGGGGACGGTCGCGGGAACAAAGAAATGGTTCAGGCTGTTCAGAACGCCGCTCATCAACCCCACCATCGACATGCAGATGAGGTAGGGGAACATGATCCGCGTGCAAGCGACCGCTAGATCGAACCGCTCGGGATCGTCGCTGAAGCCGCTGGCGAGACCATAGACGAAGACCGGGGCCGCGATTTCCGCGACCGCGGTGAGCGCCAGCAAGATCGTCATCAGCGTGGCCAGAACGTCCTCAGCGAAGCGCTTGGCCTCGCCCTCCTCGCCGCGCAACGCGCCGGAGAACAAGGGCACGAAGGCCGCGTGAAACGCGCCCTCCGCGAACAGGCGGCGAAACATGTTGGGTAATCGAAAAGCGGCCCAAAACGCGTCGGCCACGGGGCCTTCGCTCGCGCCGAGAACGCCCGCGAACAGCACTTGTCGGAAGAAACCTAAGACACGGCTGACAACCGTCATCCCGCTGACGGTCGCGAGCGACTTCAGGAGGCTCATTTTCGCGATCTGTTATTCAAAGGCTGTTTTCGGAAACGCGCCGAAGCGACTTGCATCGCATCAATCATTGGTTTCGCACCCCCAGGCAAGCTTCCGCCTAACGCCTAGAGCGAATTGCAGCGAAAGTGGCCCACCGGTTTCGCGTCCGCAATTCGCGCAAACGAAGACTTAGAGCCGGTTGCGTCCTCTGAACTGACACATGTCAGACGCAAACGGCTTTAGAGAAAAGCGCCTACCAAACTGTGACCCCAACCGGCCACGGACGGGCTGCAGCTTTCGCTTTGAACGCGGCGGCGCAGATCGTCAGGCGAGCCGGGCGCCCGCGCTAGGCGAGCGCCGCCGCAGCCGTCTCCAGGCGTCGGCGTATCGCCTCCAGACGCCGCGGATTGGTGATTTTATGGGCCGGCACGTCCTGAACATAGAACGCGTCGACAGCCCGCTCCCCATAGGTGGCGGCATGGGCGGAGAGGATCGATACGCCCATTTCGGTCAGGGCGGAGGCAAGATCGAACAGGACGCCAGGACGGTCCCGCGCCGTGATCTCAATGACGGTGGCTTGATCGGATGCGTCGTTGTGGATCTCGATGGCGGGCGGCACGTCGAAAGCGCGCTCCCGTCGCCGCGCCGGGGCGCCGTCGTTAATCGCAGGCGGGGTTTGAGACCCCTGGAGGGCGTCGCTGAGGGTCTTTTCCAGCCGCGTCATCCCGGTTTGCGTTTCGATCGATCCGGCGACCCCCTCGACGAAGAACACGCAAGACGCGGTGCGTTCGTCCCAAACAAATGACCAAGCGGTGCGCACGCTCGCGCCCGCCGCCGCCAGCGCCCCGGCGGCGTCCGCGAAGAAGCCGCGCCGGTCTGGGGCGCAGATGAAAACCTCGGTGAGGCCGGTCTCATTAAGCGGCGTAAGTGAGATCTGGATCTCGTCGCCGGTGTTGGCGCCTGCGCTGCGCAGCATAAACTTCAGATAGCGCGCCGTTTGGGCGGAGGGGAACGCCCACCAAAAAGATGTGGGCGCGAGGCCCGCCAGCGCTTCGGCCTCTGATCGAAGCTCGGCCGGCGCGGCTGACACCGCGGCCGAGCGGAGCGCGTCGACCTGCGCCTCATAGGCTGCGCGCAAGCTGGCCTCGCTGCCGCCCGCCAGCGCCCTGCTCACAGCCTCATAAAGCCGGTCGAGCCGCGTGCGTCGCCAATCGTCCCAGGCCTCGTGGCCGAGTGCGCGAAGTCGGCAAACGCCAAGCGCCATCATCGCGTTGAGCCGGCCTTGCGCGCCTGCGAACTCTGCGAAATCTGCGGCGGTTCGCGGGTCCGCGACGTCGCGCCGCTGCGCGGTGCGCACCATCACCGGCATATCGCGGATGGCGGCCCCAATCTCGTCGGACAGCCGCGGCGTCAGTCCCAGCCGCCGCGCGGCGCGGGCGGCGGCCCGCCCGCCGGCGGCGCGCGCTTCGGAATCCGGCGCCTGCGAGGCGAGCATTCGCGTCTCGTGCAAAAGGATCGCGAGATAAGCGGCGGCGCGCGGCTTTCCTGAAAGTCCACGCGGCGCGTAGTCGGCCCCCTCATTGAGATCGCCCGCCTCCAAGTCGGCCATCACGCCGGCTGACCGGATCAAATGCTCGTCGACCGGGTAGTGATGATAGAGGCTGTAGCGGACCATGTTTTTGAGCCGCCCAAACTCGGGCACGACCCGCTCCAGAACGCCGGTGTCGTTCATTCGCCGAAGGATGCGCTCTGGACGTTTTGCGCGCGCCAGGATCCGCAAGAGCGACGCGCCGGCGGCCGAGCGCGCCCGCGGCCGTCCCAGGGAATGCGACGCGCGCAGCGCTTTCAGGAGCGCCCCTGGCCCAATATCGAGCCCCCGCACGGCCGCTTCCTCGAACAACGCCATAATGCGTTGTGGTTGGCGGCGCAGCGTCGATGTGGAGGTTGAGGCGAACTCCAGCCGGTTGTCGCGTATCCGAAAGAGAGGCGCTGCGGGCGTTCGGGGCGCCGCCCGGCTGAGCGGCGATCGGGGCGCAGGGGCTTGGGTGCGCGCGCCTCGGATGGGAGGCGCCGGCGCGCCAGGCGCGCTTTGGAGCGACTGTTTGAGATTGGCGCAGATAAGACCGGTAAGCGCCCCCACTTCCTTCGTCAAAACGAAGTAGTGCTTCATCAGCCGCTCCACGGCCGGCGCCGACGGCCGGTCCGCGTATCGCAGTCGCCGGGCGAGTTCGGGTTGAAGGTCGAAGCTTAGCCGATCTTCTCGGCGACCGGTCATGGCGTGCAGATGGACCCGCGCCGTCCACAAAAAGACCCGAGCCTTCTGCAGCAAGCGCCACTCGCGTTCCTCAATGAGCCCGACCCTGATGAGGTCGCGAGACCGGCGCGAGCCGTAGACGTGCTCGGCAAGCCACATCAGCGCATGGATGTCGCGTAGGGCGCCCTGGCCCTCCTTGACGTTGGGCTCAACCGTATAAGGCTCCGCCATGGCGCGATCGTAGCGCTCAGCCCGGTCTGCGAGATTTGCGCTGATGAAATCCCAATGGAGATCGCTCATCTCCACAAAGGCGCTACGGAAGTCGGCGCGCAGGCGCTCGGCGATGGCCGCGTCGCCAGCGATAAAGCGCATGTCGAGCAGCGACGTGCGGATGGTGAAGTCGCTATGGGCGAGCTCCATGCAATCCGCATGGGTGCGCACCGCGTGGCCCACCATTAGCTGCAAATCCCACAGCGCGTAGAGTACGAACGAAATGGCCTCTTCCGCGCGCTGGCGCTCTTCGGGCGTCTTCGCCGCGGTGAGAAACAACAAGTCAATGTCGGAGCCGGGGGCGAGCGAGCCGCGGCCGTAGCCTCCCACCGCGAGGATAGCGACGGGAAGGGGCGCGCCATTCCCAAAATGCGCCTCCGCCGCCGCGGCGAGCCGTTTGACGACGCCGTCTTGCGCGGCGCAGATCTGCTGCGCTGTGCGGAGCCCGTCTTGGCCTTGCTCCAACCGGTCGATAGCGGCGCGCCGGGCGCTGTTTTGTTGGAGGCGCAGGGCGGTGATGAAGTCGTCCCGCGACGCAAGCGCGTCCGCCGAACGCGCATCAGCCTGAACTCGTGCCTCCAAGACCTGCTGATCCATGCGCAAACAGTAAATTGTGCGCCGCACTAATGAAATAGGGCGTGACGTTATTCCTCAGCCAACCGCTTGAGGCGTTCTAGGAGATCCAGGGTCTCCGCCAGGGTCAGGGTTTCGGGGTCGATGTCCAGAACCGCGTCTCGAAGCGCGCGATCGGCCTCCGGCGGCGGCGCTTCGGCGCCCTCTGCTGCTGGGGCCCCTTCCGTCGCTGGGGCGGCCGATTGGAAGAGCGGCAGCGTCTCAATGGATCCTGCGCCGCCGCGCGCCTCCGTCTCCAGGAGCCGCAACAGCTCATCGGCTCTTTCGAGCGCCGCGCGCGGCAGACCGGCGAGCCGCGCCACCTGAACCCCGTAGGAGCGATCCGCTGCGCCGCGTCCGACCTCATGGAGAAAACGGATGCCGCCTTTCCATTCGCGCACGCGCATGGAGACGTTGACGAGCCGCGCCAGGGTGTCCGCCAGCCCCGTCAGCTCGTGATAGTGGGTGGCGAAGAGCGTGCGGCAGCGGTTCGCGTCATGCAGATGCTCGCTCGCCGCCCAGGCGATGGACAGACCGTCGAAGGTGGAGGTGCCGCGGCCGATCTCGTCGAGAATCACCAGCGATCGATCGGTGGCTTGATTGAGGATCGCCGCCGTCTC
>JBCDJH010000022.1:0-12421 GCA_038747965.1 Pseudomonadota bacterium | reverse complement strand
TGCTCCTTGGTCAGCGCAAGGTCGGGCGCGCGGTCGGCGTTCGCGACGACAATCCCGTCATAGCCAATTTTGAATTCGGCGATGTCCGTCACGCCATTGGTTTGGCAAAGGCGCCACTCGGACAGCTTGATGCGGCGCGAGGCGTTGGCGACGTCCGGCGTCGACTGGCCGAGCCCGGCGCAGAAGAGCTTCAGCCCGCCGCCCGAGCCGGTGGACTCCACAACCGGGGTCGGAAACGCGGTTTTGGCGCCAAAATGCTCCGCCACCGTGGTGGAGAAGGGAAAGACGGTGGATGACCCGACCACGCGAATGACGTCGCGGGAGCCGTCGCCCCCGCCGCATCCGGGCATGGCGGCGAGAAGGAGGCCGGCGGCGGCGAGCCCAAACCGGCGGCCCGACCGCGGCCTGCGCGCGGGGCGTAGGTTCCCCTTGCGTTTCATATGGCTCCCCATGGCGTTCTCCAGCGAGGCGCGTCGCCGTGACGTGCGACATGCGCCAGTCCCCCGCAGGTAAGCCAAGGGCGCGATGCTTTTGTGACAATTCGGGGGGAAGGTGTGCAAGAGGCGTCTTAGGGCCGCGGTCTTGTGGTCGCTATGGCGCGGCGAAGTCGGCGCCGCC
Organism: Pseudomonadota bacterium; assembly: GCA_038747965.1. Taxonomy (GTDB): domain Bacteria; phylum Pseudomonadota; class Alphaproteobacteria; order Caulobacterales; family Parvularculaceae; genus JBCDJH01. The sequence goes on along the minus strand of JBCDJH010000022.1, from coordinate 11,803 downwards.
CTCTTCGTCGTCGGCCGGCCGGCGCCGGAAGCTGACGGTGAAAGCGCTGCCCTTGCCGATCGCGCTTTCGGCCTCAAACGCGCCCCGGTGCCGATTGACGATGTGTTTGACGATGGCGAGGCCAAGGCCCGTGCCGCCGCGCTGCCGGCTCGTTTGCACATCGACGCGGTAGAAGCGCTCGGTGAGGCGCGGCAGATCCGCCCGCTCGACGCCGGGCCCGTGATCGCGCACTTGCAAATGCAGATAATCCTCAAGCTCAGCGCCCGCGCGCGCCGCCACCTGGTTCAGATAGTCGCCGGAGTGGTGCACGAGACTGGGGATTGACGCAGGATCGAGAGCCGGCGGCGCCCCCACGCCGATGAGGACTTCAACCCGGCCGCCTGCGCCGCCGTACTTTATGGCGTTGTCCACAAGGTTCTGGACGACCTGAATAACCTCATCCCGATCCCCAATAATCTCAGGGCCGCCCCTCACGTCGTTGATAATCCGTATCTCCACATTTTGGGCGTGGGCGATTGGCGTCATCCCGTCAACAACGTCATGGGCGGCTGACGCGAGATCGACGGTGGCGCTCGGCAAGACATGCTCGTTGAGCTCAATGCGGCTGAGCGAGAGGAGGTCGTCGATCAAGCGGCCCATGCGCTGCGCCTGGCCCAACATAATGTCGAGGAACTTATCGCGGGCGACGGGGTCTTCCTTCGCGTGCCCGCGCAGGGTCTCGATGAAACCGAGCAGCGAGGAGAGCGGCGTGCGCAGCTCGTGGCTGGCGTTGGCGATGAAATCAACGCGCATCCGCTCTAGCCGGCGTTCTGATGTGAAGTCGCGCAGCACGAGGATCACGCCGTGGCGATCCTGACCAATCGGGCGCACATAGGCGCGCCAGCTGGTCTCCACCGCTCCCGGAGGGTTGTAATCGACGCCGTGGGCCGGGGCGCCCGCCATCACTTCTTCAATGGCGGCGAGCACTTCCGGCGCCCTCAAGATCGCAGAGATATGTTTGCGATCCGCGTCGCGTCCGACGATGGCGAGCGCTGCCGGGTTTGCGTAATCGACGCGGCAAGCGCGATCGAGAAACATGATGGGGTCGGGCAGCTCATTCAGGATTTCATTGAGCTGCGCCAGATGAACTTGGTCGCTCCGCCGGTCGCTCAAAGCCTCTGTCACCGCCCGCTCGATCGGGCGCGACCAGTCTTGGGCGCCAACGGCGGTGTACCGAACGAAGAAGGCTGCAGCGCATAGGCCCCACGCCAGTAACAGGGCGAGCGGCGGCGCGGCCCCCACGAGGCCAAGCAGCGCGAAGACCGTCGTTATCGCCGCCAAAAGAAACCTGAAGTCGCGTCCGCGGCCGGCCTTTGCGGCGTTCGGAATGACGCTGAGCGGGGTGTCCTCCAGCCGCGATGCGCTTAGGTCAACCGGCGCCGCGCGAGGAGACGCCGGCGGACCCGGAGCGTGCTCCGCCCGCTTGTCGCCGTCATCCAACCCGCCGGCGACAGGTATATTCGTCGCTTCAACCACCAGATCCCACGTTCATAGGTTACGTCGAAAGTCAAGCGGTGGATATAGGCGTGTTTCTTGTCAGTTCTTTGACGCTGACGCCTAGGCCGGGAACGCCGCCTCCAGCGCGGCCTGTGCGGCGCCGTCGAAACCGAGCGTTGCGCCGCCCGACCAGGCGACGACAGGGCGCTTCATCAGGGTCGGCGTCGCTCGCAACGCGGCCACGGCGTCGCTTCGGGCCGCTTCTCGCTCAGCGTCCTCCATACCGCGCCAAGTTTGGCTCTTGGTGTTGACGAGGCGCGCCCAGCCGAAGCGATCGAGCCACGTTTCCAGTTGCCCGGCGGTGGGCGGGGCCTCGCGGACGTCCTGGAAGGTGAGCGATACGCCGCGCTCTTCCAACCACCGGCGGGCTTTCCGGCAGCTGTCGCAGGTCTTCAGTCCGTAGAGTGTGACATCCGTCATCCAGCCGCTCCTCAAGGCGCGGGGACCATAGGCTGGTTTTGCTCGGATGTCTTGGCGAACGGATTTAGGCGGCTGTACCTGCGTCGCCAATCTCTTCGCCCTTTTCGGTGAACTCCACCGCGAAGCCGAGCAAGGTGTGACGCACGACGCGGCCCGTCATGCGGCCGACTTGGACCATCGATCCCGGCGGCGGCTTTGGGCTCTCCTGGCGCAGCCAAGGGCGTTGATCGATCTCAACGGCGATGCCGCGGGCCGACAAATCGACCACCCGAGCGATCCGCGAATGCCCGTCCGGCATGATGCAGATCGTGTGCTGATTGTCGGTCTTATGGCGCGGAACGCCCCGACGCTCATCCGACTGATCGCGAAGCGACGGGTTCATCAGGAACTCGATCTGTCGACGAAGACGGCTGCGGCGCGCCGCCGGCAGTTTGGCGGAAATGGCGAAGCCGCCTTCAAAAACCCGGCAAACGCGCCCCTCGATGCGATCCAACCCTTCGATCGTCGCAATCACGCCGTCGCCCACTTGGGCTGCGGCGGAGGAGGACACAGCTATGCCGGCTTCGGAGATGTTTTGGATTTCTCCATCGTGCTCCGTGAAGCCGTTGAGGAGAAGTCTTGCGGCGAGCAGGATCTCGAACCGCTCAAATTTTCGCCGATCGTCGTGCATTGCGCTCACCCACCGTTCGCCGGGTCGAACGCTCGCCGATAAGCTTTACAATCGCGTAAATCTGGAGAGGGGCAATTGAAACGAAGCCCCTGTTTTGGGAGCTGTCGAGTTTTGGGAGCCGCTGGGCGCAAAAGGCAAACCCGCCTCTCGCCAGCGGCCCCCTTAAATCCTAGCGGGAGGCGACGCGGGCTGGCGCGTCTTCGACCACCTCGGGCGCCGGGTTGTGAGCGGCGGCCGGTGCTGTTTGCGATGTGGCGACTTGCGCAACCGCTTCCCGGCGCTCTTGGGCGCGTTTGGAATAGCTCGGTTGGTAAGCGAGCCGCGCGTGATAGGCGCAATAGGGTTTGCCGAGATCAGCTTGCTGCCCGCAGAAATGGAAGTCGTCTTTGGCGGGATCGCCGATCGGCCATTTGCACATGCCCGACTTCAGGGTCGCCACCGTCGTGCGCTCCCCGCTGTCCAGCACCACTGGCGGAATGAAATTTGGCTCCGGCGCGCTCTGGCGGGGCGCGGCGCTCAGCCGTGTCGGCCGCCGCTCGAACGCCGTCGCGGCGCTCGCCGTTTTCGCCCGCACTGCGCCGGCGTCGCGACCGCGTTGCGGTTTCGCCGGCGTCGCCCGCCCCGATAAGCCGAGCCGATGCACCTTGCCAATGACAGCGTTCCGGGTCACGCCGCCCAGTTTGCCCGCGATTTGACTGGCGCTCAGCCCTTCGGTCCAAAGCCGTTTGAGCAGATCGACCCGTTCTTCGGTCCAACTCATGGACAATCTCCGTAATAAAACCGACTTGGACTCGGCCTAACGACGCCCGCTGCGCACCGGCGACCAAATTGCAAGTCAAGATATTGAGTAAACCATCTATCAACTGAGGGTATCAGCACTAGATATCGTATCGAAGCGTTAACCAAATACAAGATACCTTGACGCTTTTTTTCACCTAACAAGATATTGAATCAACCTGGAGGGGTGCGCGCCGTCGTTTGCGGCGCCATTGACGCGGCGACGGCCGCGCATCACATACTGGGTTCTCCGCAAGACGAAGGACGAATTATGGAAGACGCGCTGGACCCGGCGTCCGATCTCCGCGTGGCCGCGGCCGCCAGCGCCGATAGCGCGCCGGCGGCCCCCGGGCCCGATCGGGCGATCGGCGAGCGTCGGTTTGGCGCGGTGAACTGGCTTGGCGTGTGGACGCTTTATGTCCGCGAGGTCCGCCGGTTCTTGAAAGTGGCGTTCCAGACCGTCTTCGCGCCGGTGACGTCGACGTTACTCTTCTTGCTCGTGTTCCATCTCGCGCTCGGACAAAACCGCGGCGACGTCAACGGCGCGCCGTTCATTGTGTTTTTGGCGCCGGGGCTGGCCATGATGGCGATCCTCAACAACGCCTTCGCGAACTCATCGTCATCTCTCATCATCGCCAAAGTTCAGGGCAGTTTGGTCGATATTCTGATGCCGCCCTTGTCCGCCGCGGAATTGACGGCGGGGCTTGTGCTGGGCGCCGCCACGCGCGGGCTGATGGTGGGCGTCTCGACGATTGCGGCCATGGCGATTGTGATGGCCTGGGCCGGCGCCCCGCTGAGCGTCCACAACATATTCGCCGCGTTCTATTTCGCGCTCGCGGCGTCGACCATGCTGGGGATGGTGGGCGTCATCGCCGGTATTTGGGCGGAGAAATTCGACCAGCTCGCCGTCGTCACCAACTTCGTAATCACGCCGATGGCGTTTCTCTCCGGCACGTTTTACTCGATCCGCGATCTGCCCGAGACGTTTTACGGCGTCAGCCAGTGGAACCCGATTTTCTATCTGATCGATGGGATCCGCTACGGCTTCACGGGCGTGTCGGACGCCAGCGTTCTGCGGGGCGCGCTCATCGCCGCGGCCCTGAACGTTGTGCTTCTGGCGATATGCTACCGCCTGTTCAAATCCGGCTATAAACTGCGATCTTAGCGGCTCTCACCGCCGCTAATCGCCCATCTGCTTCCATGACGGCATGAGCCGTCCAAGAGTCGTTCCTATGCCCGCTCTCGCCGCCGCCTCCCACGTTATGCCCACCTACCGTCCTTTCGATGTCGCCTTTGTGCGCGGAGAGGGCGCTTATGTGTGGGACGAGGCGGGACGCCGCTATCTTGATTTCAACGCCGGCATCGCCGCCTCCGCCTTGGGGCACGCGCACCCGGCGATGGTGGCGGCGCTCAGCGAGCAAGCGCAGAAAATCTGGCACACCTCCAACATCTTCCGGATTCCGGGCCAGGTGGAGCTTGCGGATCGGCTGACGGCTGCGACCTTCGCCGATCTCGTCTTTTTCACCAATTCAGGCGCGGAGGCGATCGAGTGCGCCATCAAAACAGCGCGCAAATATTTCTCCGCCCGCGGAGAGGGAAACCGCCAACGGGTCATCACGTTCGACGGCGCGTTCCACGGCCGCACCTTGGGCGCGCTCGCGGCGGGCGGCAACGCGGCCTACTTGGATGGGTTCGGCGAGCCGCTTTCTGGCTTCGACCAAGTGGCCTTTGGCGACCATGAGGCGCTTGAGGCGGCCATCGGTCCGCATACGGCGGCCATTCTGGTGGAGCCCATCCAGGGCGAAGGCGGCGTCCGCGCCCTGCCGCCGCAATGTCTCACGGGCCTGCGGCGGCTGTGTTCCGAACGCGGCCTTTTGCTCATCTATGATGAGGTGCAATGCGGGATGGGCCGCACGGGGGCTTTGTTCGCTCATCAAAGAGCCGAGGGCGCCGCGCCCGACATTATGGCCGTGGCGAAGGGCATCGGTTCGGGCTTTCCTCTGGGGGCGAGCCTCGCGACCAGCGACGCCGCGTCCGGGATGGTCGTTGGAACCCATGGCTCCACCCTCGGCGGCAATCCCCTCGCCATGGCCGTCGGCGGGGCGGTGTTGGACGTGATGCTGGCGGACGGGTTCCTCTCGTCCGTCGTGGCGCTTGGCGACGCCCTCGGCGCGCGCTTGGAGCGCGTCGTCGCCGACTACCCGGATCAGTTGGCTGAGGTGCGGGGCGCAGGCCTTCTGCGCGCCGTTCAGTGTAAGCATGACAACCGCGTGCTGCTGAACGCCTGCATCGATCGCGGCCTATTGGCGGCCGGCGGCGGCGACAATGTGTTGCGGCTGGTGCCGCCGCTCATCATCGACGAGAGCCATCTGGCGGAGGCGGAGACGCTGCTGCGCGCCGCCCTCGACGATGTGGCGGCCGGGGAGGGCGCGGGGTGAGGGTTAAGCACTTCCTCGATCTCGCCGACATCACGGAGGCCGACCTGAGAGCCATGCTGGCGGAAGGCCGCCGGCGCAAAGCGGCCCGCGCCGGCGCGCCGAAAGGCGCGGCGGACGCTGATGCGCCGCTTAAGGATCATTTGCTCGCGCTCATTTTTGAAAAGAACTCAACGCGCACCCGCTTCTCCTTCGACGTCGCGATGCGCCAACTCGGCGGCGGTTCGATTGTCGTCAGCGCCAGCGATATGCAGCTTGGCCGCGGCGAAACCATCGCCGACACGGCCCGGGTGTTGTCGCGCTATGTAGACGCCATGATGCTGCGAACGGGGCCGCACGAGAAGCTTGTGGAGTTGGCGGGGCATGCAAGCGTTCCGGTGCTCAATGGGCTGACGGATTTCAGCCACCCGTGTCAGATCCTCGCCGACCTCATGACGGTGGAGGAACGCTTTGGCGATCTTCAGCCGCGGCGGGCGCTGTGGTGCGGCGACGGGAACAATGTCGCGGTGAGTTGGATCCAAGCGTGCGCCTTGCTCGGGTGGGAGCTGACGCTCGCCTGCCCGGAGGGCTATCGCGGCGACTTAGGCCCCGTCCTCGCTTGGGCCGAGGCGCGCGGGCGGGCGCCTGCCCTTTCATCCGATCTCAGCGCGGCGGCGACGGGTGCTGAGATTGTTATCGCCGACACGTTTGTCTCCATGGGTCAGGACGACGCTGAGGCGCGATTGGCGGATCTTGCCCCCTTCGCTGTCACCGCGGATGTGATGGCGCGGGCGGCGCCGAACGCCCTCTTCCTGCACTGCCTTCCCGCCCACCGCGGCGAAGAGGTGAGCGCCGAGGTGATCGACGGGCCCCAGTCCGCTGTTTGGGACGAAGCGGAGAACCGCGTTCACGCCCAGAAAGCGGCGCTTCTCTGGTGCTTTGGAAAAGTCGCGTTATGACGGGCGCTGACGACTTAGTCCTTCCCTTTCAGATCGAAGGCTCGCCCGTGCGCGGGCGCATTGTGCGTCTTGGCGCGTCGATAGACACGATCCTTACGCGTCACGCCTACGCGCCCCCGGTGTCGAGATTGGTTGGCGAGCTGACGGCGCTGACGGCGATGTTGGGCGCCGGCCTCAAATTCGACGGTAAACTCATCGTGCAGACGAGCGGCGAAGGCCCCCTCAGCATGGCTGTGGCGGACTACTCGACCGACGGCGCGCTTCGCGCCTATGCGGGTGTGCGCCAGGGGCGAGAAGCTGAAGCCTCAAACGCGGCGAACGCCGGCGCGCTCATCGGCGGCGGTCATTTGGCGATGACGGTAGACCAAGGCCCCGACATGGACCGCTACCAAGGCGTAACGCCCCTTGATGGCGACACCGTCGAGGACTGGGCGCTCGGCTACTTTTCCCAGTCTGAGCAAATCCCGACGGCGGTGAAGCTCGCCGTCGGCCGCGTCGTCTCCCCCGGCGGCGAAGAACGGTGGCGCGCCGGCGGCGTGCTCGCCCAACTGATGCCGGAGGAGGGCGGCGAGCGCGGCGTCGCCGCTGACAGCGACGCGGACGCGGAGGAAGCCTGGCGGCGCGCGGAGACGTTGCTCGCCACCACCCAGGATGATGAGTTGCTCGACCCCACGCTTGCGCCCGAAGCGCTCCTCTATCGGCTGTTCCACGAGGACGGCGTGCGGGTTTTCGACCCCCGCGGCGTGCGCTTCGGCTGCGGATGCAGCCGCGCGAAAATCAAACGCGTGCTCACCCAGTTCTCGGATGAGGAGCTGGAGGATATGGCTGAGGCTGGAGAGATCCGCGTGAGCTGCGAATTCTGCAATGAGGCGTACTTGTTCGATCCGGCTACATTAATCAAAGCACGGAGCGACGCATGAAACGGAAGGCTTACGAAGACGCCCTCGCGGATCTTGAGTTTGAACTCGCCAAGCTCCAGGAAACCGTCCAGCGGCGAAAATGGAAAGTGGCGATCATCTTCGAAGGCCGCGACGCCGCCGGCAAGGGCGGCATGATCAAGACCATTACGCGGACGATGAACCCCCGGGTTGTGCGCATCGTCGCGTTGCCGAAGCCGACCGAGACCGAACGCACCCAGTGGTATTTTCAGCGCTACGCCGCCCATTTGCCGAGCGGCGGCGAAATCGCTCTGTTCGACCGCTCTTGGTACAACCGCGCCGGCGTCGAACGGGTCATGGGGTTTTGCACCGATGCGGAGTATGAGGCGTTCCTTCGCGAGGCGCCTTTGTTTGAACGCATGCTCATCTCCTCCGGGGTTATTCTCTTGAAGTACTGGCTGCATGTGAGCGACGAAGAGCAAGAGAAGCGCTTTCAGGACCGCGCCAATCGTCCGGAGAAGCGCTGGAAGTTGACGGACATGGATTTGGAGGCGCGGCGCCGGTGGATTGACTATTCGATCGCCCGCGATGCGATGCTCAAGGCCACGAACACGGAACATGCGCCTTGGCGAATTGTGCCCTCCGACGATAAGCGTCTGGCGCGGCTCAACTGCATTCATCATCTCTTGGGGCAGATCCCCTATGAGCACAATGAGGCCGCGTTCGAGCCTGTGGCGCTGCCGCCGCGCCAGGAAAGCCAGGGCTATGTGGCGCCGCCGCTTTCGACGTATGATTGCGTGCCGAACCAATTTAGCGAGTAGGGCGTTCTAAAGTCTTTGCGGCCCTAAGGGGCAAAGGATGAGTGGCAGAGGAGAAGCAGTAATGGGCGCCTTCCAGTGGAGCGGCGATGGCCGCCGACGTCGCGGCTGGCTCGCCGCCTGTCTCACCCTTTTTGTCGTCGCGGCCTGCTCCAGCCGCCCGCCGGCCGCGCCTCCGCCTCCGCCGGAGTTCAGTTTTGAAGGCGAAGCGCCCATCGCGCTGTTTGTGGAGGGCGTTGAGGTGATTGACGGCTACAATCCGCCGCTCGCCCCGCCGAATGTGGAGCATGAATTTGCGGCCAAGCCGCTCGATATCGTGCAGGCGTGGGCGGCCCAGCGCATCCAGCCCGCGGGCGAAGGCGCGGTGTTGCAGATCACGATGCTGACGGGCTCGGTTGTTGAGGAAACGCTTACGAAGGAACGCCCGGGCGGCGTCTTCGGCGGTCTGCGCCGCGACTTGAGCGACTGGCCGGACCGGCGCTATGTGGGCCGCCTCGTCGTTCGCGCCGTTTATGATGGGCCGTATGGGGAATTTGTCGTCGACGCCGTCACCCAAGGAGAGGTCGACGTCAATAAGAAGGCGACGCTGAATACGGCGGAAAGTCAGTATAACGATATGCTGGAAGCCATGGCGGAACAGCTTGATGAAGCCCTCACCCGGCGTATCAAGGAAGGAATGGCGGACCTCGTTCTGGTGATCTAGAGCGAATTGCAGCGGAAGTGGACCGCCGGTTTCGCGTCCGCAATTCGCGCAAGTAAAGACCTAGAGCCGCGTTACCAGGTGGGGCTGGCGGAGACGCCGCCGTCAACGGGCAGGGTGGCGCCCGTGATCCATCGCGCGGCTGGGCTGACGAGAAACAGGATCGCGTCCGCCACTTCCTCCGGGCGCCCCATGCGTCCCATGGGCGCGGCGCGCTCCCATCGCTCAACGCCTTCGGGCCAAGCCTCAACCAACCCCTCCCGCCAGATGAGGCCTGGCGCCACGGCGTTCACCCGCACATGTTGCGGGCCATATTCAAGGGCGGCGGACTTCACGAACATCACCATGGCGGCTTTGGAGCTGCAGTAATGGGCGTGTCCCGCCGCGGGCGCCAGCGCTTCCACCGAGGCCACATGGACGATCGCGCACGGGCGGTTTGCGGCGATGGCGGCGCGGGCCGCCGCCTGGGTGGTGAGAAACATCGAATCCAGGTTGGCGCGGGAGACGTCGGCCCAATCCTCAAGGCCCATCTCGGCCAGCGGCGTCACCGGTTGGAGCGCGGCGCAATGGACGACGACGTCGCATACCCCGACATTTGCGAAGAGATCGTCGACGGCGTCCGCGCGCGTTAGGTCGGCGTTGAATGCGGTCGCCCGCCCGCGCGCGGCGGAGATGACGTCAGCGGCGCGCTGCGCGCCGCCCGCGTTAGAGCGATATTGGAGCGCCACCTCCGCCCCCGCCTCGGCGAGCCGCGCAGCGACAACCGCGCCAAGGCCGCCGCTCGCCCCGGTCACAAGCGCTGTCCGCCCCTCAAGGCTGATCAATTCCGAGACCGCCGGCTGCGCCGCGGCGCCGTTATCTTCAGCCATATCGGCAAACACTCCGTAGGGCGCCGTGTCGTGTCAGCGCCGCCAGAAGCTTGGCGCGAACAGCACCAGCACCGTAAACAGCTCCAATCGCCCCAGCAACATGGCGGCCGCCAAGGTCCATTTGGCGGCGTCCGGCAAGGGCTCGTAGGTGCCTGCGGGCCCTACAATGTCGCCGAGACCCGGCCCCACATTGGCGATCGCCGAGCCCGCGGAAGACATCGCCGTCAACGGGTCGAGACCGATGATGGACAAGAGAACGGCGAACAAACCGAAACTCGCCAGATAAACAAAGAAGAAACTGAAGACGGAGCGATAGACGTCGTCTGTGAGCGCCGCGCCGTTATACCGCCTCCGGAAGATCCCGTGGGGGGAGGAGACGCGGCGCATATGCACCCGAAGAGCCGCGAGCGCCACTTGCAAACGAAAGATCTTTAGCCCGCACGAGGTGGAGCCCGCGCATCCGCCGACGAACATGACGCAAAAGAAAAAGGCGACAGCGAACGGTCCCCAGGCCCCGTAGTCGGTGGTGGCGTAACCCGTGCCGGTCATGATCGACACCACATTGAAGGCCGCGTCCCGCAAGCGCCCTGCTTCAGCGTTGACGCCCATCACCGTCTGGAACACGGTCATCGCGCCCACGAAGATGAGCGCCGCCCCCAGAAAGAAGCGCACCTGGGCGTCCCGCCAGAGCGGGGCGACATCGCCGCGCACCGCCAGAAGATAGAGACCAAAAGGCAAGCTGCCTAAGATCATGAACAGGGTGCAGATCATGTCCGCGCCTGTGTAGACGAACGCCCCGAAGGACTCATCCCGTGTTGAGAACCCGCCGGTGGCGATGGTCGTCATGGCGTGCGCCGCGGCTTCGAACCCGCCCATGCCGACGGACCAGTAGGCGATGAAGCAGAGGAAAGAGAGGGCGAGATAGAGGCGGGTGATCGAGCCCGCGATCTGGCTCGCCCGCGGCAGGATCTTCTCTGAATTGTCGGAGGATTCGTTGCGGAAGAGCTGCATGCCGCCCACCTGCAGCATCGGCAGAATGGCGATCGCCATGATGACGATGCCAACGCCGCCCAGCCATTGCAGGATGGATCGCCAGATCAAAATTGCGGGCGAGGCCTCGTTCAGCCCCGTGATGACGGTGGCGCCTGTGGTGGTGAGCCCCGACATCGCTTCGAAGAAGGAGTCGGTATAGGTCATGTTCTGGCTGGTGAGCACGAATGGCAAAGCCCCCGCCGCCACAAGCGTCAGCCAGATGCTTACCGTTAAGAGGAAGCCTTGCTGCACGGTGAGGGCGCCGGCGTGTCCCCAATTCGCCGCCGCGAGCGAGCCGCCGACAAAGATGACGAGGCCCGCTGACAGCGCGAAGCCGCGCCAGTCTGGGCCCCCATAGGCGAGATCGACGAGCGCCGGCGCAAACATAAAGACGCCAAGCGCGCAGGTGAGAACGCCGACAATCAGCAGGATTGGGCGAAGGTCAATCAATGGGAAGGTCCCTTGCGCGTGGCGGCGACGCCGCTGCTGCTGCGGCGCCCGCGGCTTCGGCCAAGCTCCGAACCATAAGTCCCGGCGCCTAGAACCTCGTTAATGGACTTGCGCGAATGCGTAGGGGCTGTCCAAGGAGAAGGCCGGGATGTCGACGTCGAACGTCTCGCCGAATTCGGGCTCCATCACATAGGCGCCGCGCATGAAGCCCGACGGCGTCGTGAGCGGCGCGCCGGAGGTGTATTGGAACTGCTCGCCGGGTTCCAACACCGGTTGTTCG
>JBCDJH010000021.1:0-12580 GCA_038747965.1 Pseudomonadota bacterium | reverse complement strand
CGTCTTCACCGCGCTGTTCGATGTCTGCAAAAAGCGCGGCGATCCTCAGATCCTGCCGTATCTTTTGGCCTATTTCGTACGCTATCAGTTGGATGTGCAAAGTGCTTTCTACAAGGTGCGTGCGGCCGATCACCGGCGTGCGGCCAGCCGGAACCTCAGGATCGGCGCTGCCGGCACGGTCCTGGTTACCCTCTCGGCGGGCGCCGCGGTACAGGGGCCGTGGTCCGCCTTTGGCGTGTGCGGCGTAGTTGGCGCCGCCTTGATCGCCTTTTCCGTGACGCGCGAAGATGTGGGCCAGGACCGGCGCAACGCGGAACGCTATGCTCGAACATTGGATGCGCTGAGGGGACTGCTTGCGGAAAAGGACGGTGTTGAAACCGCCGCGCATGCTGGCAACTTTGCCGCGGTCGGCGAATATATCGCCGCCGTCAACGAACAGTTGTCACTTGAGCATCGGCAATGGCTGGATGCCGGAGAGAGCACGCGCGACGCACTAGAGCGGCTCAAGACCGCCTTGTCCGATAACTCGACGCTCGACCGGCAATCCGGCGGTTAAGGCCCATCCCAATCGATCCAGATCATCGACGCGCCACGAAATCCGGCCGAGCGCAGGCGAGGGACAGCGTGTTGTGACCCGGCGATTGGTAGAAATTCCTAAAGGTCTGTAGTCCCCAGGTTTTGTGGACAGTGATCGGCTTGCAGATTCTAGCGCTTCAACGCCCCGCCAACGGCACGTTGGGGAGCGCTTCAGTCGGAGACGGGTTCTACCCGAAATGGAAGAAGAAACGGAGCTCACTGAGCTACCCCCGGAAATTCGGACACTGACATAAGCTACAATTTGCATTCTGCTGATCTTCAATACGAAGGAGATCAGATAGGTCGAAACGGAAACAGCACGCGCCCGAGTTCAAGGCGAAGGTCGCTCTGTAGGCCCTGAAGGGCGAAGAGACCGCCGCGGAGCTGGCGACCCGGTTCGGGGTGCATCCCACGATGATTCATCAATGGAAACGCGCCTTGCTCGAGGGCGCGTCCGAAGTGTTTGAACGCGGCGGTCGGAAGAAACCCCAGATCGACGAAGAGCAAGCGAAGGAACCTCATGCCAAAATCGGGGAGCTGGCGGTGGCTAACTCTTTTTTGGAATGAAAGCTCAAGCCCTGGGGCGGGATGTGAGGCGTGGCATGGTCGAACCCAGTCATCCCAAGCTGTCCATCAGCCAGCAATGCAAGCTGCTGTCGATCGCGGGTTCGTCGTTCTATTACACGCCCAAGGGCGAGACCGAGCAGAACCTCGACCTGATGCGGCTGATCGACGAGCAGTTCATTGAGACCCCGTTCTTCGGCGTCCGGCAGATGACCTGGCACCTGCGCAATGACGGCCACCCGGTAAATGAGAAGCGCATACGGCGGCTGATGCGTCTTATGGGGCTGATGCCGATCTACCAGAAGCCCAACACGAGCAGGCCGACCAAGGGGCACAAGACCTATCCGTACCTGCTGAAAGGGATGCGCGTGGATCGACCAAACCAAGTCTGGTGCGCCGACATCACCTACCTGCCAATGCGGCGCGGAATCCTGTATCTGGTCGAGATCATGGATTGACACACCCGGAAGCTCTTGGCTTGGCGCATCTCGAATACGCTGGAAGCCGAGTTCTGTGTTGAAGCCCTGAACGAGGCCATCCACAAGTTCGGCCCGCCTGAGATCATGAATACCGATCAAGGATCACAGTTCACGTCCTTTACTTGGACGGATCGCTTGCACCGGACCGGCGTGCGCATCTCGATGGACGGGAAAGGTCGGTTCCTCGACAACATCTTCATCGAGCGGCTGTGGCGCACGCTGAAATACGAATGCGTTTACCTGCATGCCTGGTAGACCGGCTCAGAGGCAAAGACAGCCATCGGCAAATGGGTGACTTTCTACAACCACCAGCGGCCTCACTCAGCCCTTGGCGGCAGGCCGCCAGCTGTGGTCTATGAGTAAATAAATGAAGCAGCAAACACCGATCAGCAGGTGCGACGAGTAGCTTAAGTTACGCCGGATCCTGTCCAACTGATGGGGAGTAGCTCACTCCGGATTTGGCTAAGGACTTATGAATCGGTGGCCTATCGTGCTTATCTGTAGCTTCGGGCCGCAGCTTTCGCAAAGTTATTGAGAGTAGAACGGCATCTGCACGATCAGTTTTCAAGCGCAGTCGACAACCATCCATCAGGGAAATTCCGAAGAGACCTTCTTATGACCAATGCTCTGAGCGCGAAAATATTTGTATCGTCGACGTTTAGAGACATGCAGCATGAACGCGATATTCTGGCGCGCCTCGTCTTCCCCAGATTGCGTGAGGTTTATTTTCAGAGACTGGATTCGCTCATTGAGGTCGATCTGCGCTGGGGCATAACGCGGGCGATGGCGGCCGACGAAGCGGCGGCTCGGATCTGCCTTGAGGAACTGGAGGCGTGCTCGCCGCTCGTTTTCGCAATGCTCGGGCATCGCATCGGATGGCGCCCGTCCCTCATGCGGCTCGCGACTGCCTTTGACCGGATGCCTGAGGGCGCAGGCGACGGCGCGTCCATGACGGAGCTAGAGGTGCGCTTCGCCGCTGAGCTTGCGGACACAGCGCCGCCGGTTCTGCTGCGGAGCGACCGGCTGACGAAGGAGATCGGAGAGGAGGTCGAGACGGATGGCGGGCCGTCGTTCCGCGATGAGCTGCGGACATGGCCGAACACGAAAGAATACGATGACTTCGAGGTGTTCGAGAAGCTCGCACAAGATGCTATCGACGCATCCCTCTCGCGATGGCTCGCCGCAAATCCCGCCGGGCAGCCGGGAACCCGCCGCCAATTCCTTGATCGACCGGACGATCTCAGGAAGATCCGGAAATCCGGATGGCGGTCGCGGAGCAAGCTGATCTTCAGCCCCGGCGGGGCCGGGACCACAAGCCTGATCAAACGCCATCTGGAGATGTCTGAGGCGCGCTATGTTGACGGCAGGGCGCTTGGCGACGGTGGATATCCCTTCGCGCTCGGGGCGGCGAAGGGGGCGGACAATATGGGCGCCGCCGTGATCGCCGCGCTTGCCGCAACGAGCGTCGTGATCGATCATTTCGAAGAGGGGTTCTCCGCCACGGCCCGCGCGGGGCTCGCGCCCCTTCCGCTCGTGCCGCCGCGCGGGAGGGAGATGATCGTCGTCACCCATCGCCCTCGGCTGCGCGACGAAGCAGCGCGCGCGGGCTGGCGCGTCGTCGAGATCGAGCCGCCGCCGGAGCGCGAGGCGTTGGACTACGCGGCCGCCTATCTGAAGCGGTATTCGAAGGTCTTGTCGGGCGATCAGCGCGCGGCGCTGGCCAAGGCGCCATGGTTGCGCGATCTAAAGACGCTGAACCTCGTGTTGGATGAGCTCAGGCGCTTTGGCGCAGAGGAGACGCTGACCGCGCGGGTTCGGGCGCTGGCCGCCTTGAGCGGTCCCGTTCAGGTGGCCGAGGACGTGGTGGCGGGCGTCTGCGAGGCGATGCCGGACGACCATGCGGACCTGCCCCGAAAGGCCTTGATCGCCATTGGCCTATCGCTGCGCGGATTGACGCCAGAGGCGGCGAGAAGCGCGAGCGGCTGCGACGGCGCCCCCGCACCGGCGCATCTTTGGTCGGCTGCGATCCAAAACCTCTCGGCGGGGCTGGGCGAGCGCGCCGGGCGGATCGATCTGTCGACCGGCTGGTTCGCCGAATGGCTCAGCGAAGAAGCCCGCGCGCGGCCCGAACTGGTTCGCGATGTCGGGCGCGCGCTGATCGACTGGCTTGAGACAGCCTCGCCGAAGGACGCAAAGGCGGAGACGCCGCGCATTCTGTCCCAGATTTCGCCGCCGGAAGAGTTCATCAACCGTCTTGCGGAGCTGGACTTCGCCTTGTCTGTGGAGGAGGCGGGACCGGGTTACCTCGCAAGCTGGCTCACCCAGATCGGGGCCGAGGCGGCGATGCGCGTCGCGGACGCCTGGCGGGATGCGCTGACCGGGTCGAAGATCGAGGGCGCCGCATGGCGACTAGCGGAGGCTACGGCGGCGGCGGACCTTCGGGGCGCGACGGTCGCCTTGCTGGAGATCGACGCCGAGGAGGCGCCGCAGCGAAGAGAGCGCAGCGCGCTGATCGCCTGGGCGACCGGCGATACGGCGGCGCTGAGGCGACTGGCGGATGAGTTCGCGGGCGTGAAGCGCGAAGCGGATCTCTTCGCCGCGATCGTTCTGATCGGCGCGAGCGTCGAGCGCCGCATTGAAACGACGGAGCCCGCGCGCCGCCGCTGGACGGCGGAGGCTATCGCCTTCGCCGCTGCAATCGGGCGGAGCCGCGATCTATCGGTTTTGCACAGGTTTCGGGGTCAGGACGAATTGCTGGGCGGCGACCCGCGCGCGGCGGCGGCGGAGTTCGAGACGGCCGAAGCCCATGCGCGCGCCGCTGGCGATGCGACGGCGCTTTGCCGGGCGCTCGACCGCCGCGCCGCCGCCGCGCTGGAGTTGAACCGTTTCAGCGACGCGCAGTCATGGGCCGAAAACTGCCTGAGCGAAGCGGCGGATGCGGGTCTAGACGCGGAAGAGCACCGCGCCTTCGAGAGCCTGATCGACTGCGCCAGGCGCCGGGCCGACTGGCCCCGGGCCTATCAGGTGACTACCGACTATCTGCAACGATGCGAGAGCGTCATCGGCGACCTCGCCCGCGCCAGACGCGCGCTCGACGAGCTTGAGCGCGCCAAGGGCGGTTAGAGCAGCGAGCGAAACCGCCTAATCAAAAATCCGCAAAAGATGTCCAACCTACGGACAACTTTTGCGTCAACCTTTTCGCCCGCTGCTTTAGAGAGCTAACAGCCTCACCGGGCGGGCGCGCAATAAAACCTCGGCTGCCCTGCGCTTCGCGCATAGTGGATCGCTTCGTCGATCAGGTCCTGCTCCCGCATGGCGTCCCGGACGTCTCTGGCCCCATCGAATGCCGCGAGACCGGCGCACTCGTCGTCCAACAGGCCGAGATGCGGCCAGAGCCCTTCGCCGCCGGGCCAGGCCTCCGCTTCCGCCGCCGCCAGCGCGGCGTCGACGGCGCTGGCGCACTGTGCGGGGGCGAAGGGCCCGGCGTCGGCGAAATCCTCCGCGAGCAAGTCCGACGCCTGAAAGATCAGCTGAGCGAAATCTTCGTTCACGTTCCAACGCTCATGCCGACGCACGGTGACGAAGGCCCGCGTCTCGGCGTGCATGTCGACCAGATCGCCAAGAGGTAACTCCGTGCCCAAAGCGCCGTCCAGCGCATTGCGGAAGAGCCGCTGGAGCACGACGAACTCCGCCATGTCGTTGAAGACCGCCGTCGCGTAAGGATCCTTGAAGATGCCGATGGCGACGAGCGTGCGCAGGTCGTCCTCATGATTGGGGAACGTCCAGGGCTCCCACTCCTCGTTAGAGTCCACATCCGCGCCCTCCACCGTCTGCGGCACCGCCTGGACGATGAAATCGAGCGGCCAGAGCGGGTTTCCAGCGGGCGGCGCGCGCAGGAACGCCAGATCGGGGTCGAGGCTGTATCGTTGCTCTCTCACCCCGCTGTCCACGGCGTAGGTGGCGAGCGGCGCGAGGCCCGGGACCTTCTCCGCGCACGCCTCCGCGCCGGAGGCAGAGAGGCAGGAGAGATAGCTTTCTGCCCCGCCGAAATCGAAACCCAGCACCTTGTAGGCGTCCACCGGAAAACAGTCGTCGCCTGCGCCGCAGCTTTGCGCGTAAGGGGCCACTGCGTCGGCGACGTAGCTGGTGAACTTGTTCGACGGCAATTCCCGTGCCTCAGTCAGAACCCGGCCGAAGACAGAGACCGCCTGACGCGCCGCCGCGAAGTCCACGGCCTCAGATCCGGCGTCTTCGTCGAACATGAACCCGTCGACGAAGCGGTCGACCTGGATCGCGGCGCAGGCGAAGGCGGTGTCTTCGAAGGCTGGGTGAACGGCGACCCTGCGCGCATTCACCTGAATGCGCTGTTCGGCGTTCGTGCTCGCCTGCGGCAGCGTCGAGGTCACGACACGGCCATCGGCGGCGTAGGACAACGCATGATGCGCGATCTCGGGCCGATAGGGGCCGAAGCGCCATGTCCGCCCCTCGCGCGAGGTCAGGCGGATATAGAGGCGCCCGCCGTCGATCACATGCGCGAAGCCGACCAGATCGGGGCCTTGGCCGCCTTCCGGCGGGCGCCCGAGCACGACGCCGCCGACGCGCCCGCTGAACCGGACGCGGCCATATGAGCGGGAGGCTCCACCCGTTGAACGGGGCGATGAGCTTGTCTGAGATGCGGGAAAGAGCGTCTCATACGTATTCGCGCGAATGTTCCGCCCCCCGACGCCCGACCGGTGCAGCGAGCCCGGATCGGCAGCGCCGCTGCGATAGCTCGCGAGCCGCTGATCGACATTGCTGGGCGCGTCGGCTGCGAAGTTGTTCGCCACCCGGCGGTCCCGCGCCGTCATCAGATCGGGCGCGCCGTCGAAGCTGACGACGCTCGCCCCCGCCGGCGGCGCGCCCGCGCGCACGGTTTGGGCGGCGAAGCGGCTGCTGGAGCTTTCGGCCCACGAGCGCAGGGCGTGGCTCGACGAGAAATTCGAAGAGCCGATCATGGTGCGCAGCATCGCATCGGAGGCGTAGCCGCGCGAGGCAGGCGTCGCCGCCCATCGGCGCATCTGCCGCCATGAGCTTTCATTGCTGCGCATGTCGCGCAGCCGACGCTCCATCGCCTCGTCAATGGGCGCAAGATCCGCCTGGGGCGCGGTGGCGGAGCGGAAGCGGATTTCCTGCGCCGGTCTGTTCGGATCGAGCGACGGCGCCGCCGGGCGCGAAGACAGCGCCAGAATGTCCCGGCGCGCGGAGACGGCGCGCACGCGAAACGCGTTGCGGCGCATCTCCACCCGAGAGGCACCCCGCTGGATAGCCCCGGTCTGCAACTCGCTGGCCGCCACGCGATAGAAGGCGGCGCGGAGACGTTCCTCCGTCTCCTCATCAGAGGCGAGGTCTTCGCCCGGCTCAGGCTCCGTCTCGTCCGGCTCGGCGGCCGCAATCGCCTCCGACGCCTCATCCGCCAGCAAGGAAAGCTCCGCCAATTTGGCTTGGCTGATCAGGCCGGGCGCGCCGGAAACGACCCCGACCCCGGCGAGGCCAAAGAACAGCGCGATGACGCCGGCGAGGGCGGCGGTCCGTCCGAAACGGGCGCTGATATCTACGGCGGCCCTTGAGGTCGCGCCCGCCGCGATCCACTCGCGCAGCATTTCCGGCTCCTTGCGTGATGTGAAGGCGCTTTGCGCTTCGTGGTCGCCGAATTTCGCCTCGGTCAGCGCGGCGCGCCATGCCGAGGCGACGTCGTCCGCTTCGGGCGCCAGATGATCGGCTGCGGCGGCGAGGGGATAGGTCCGCTCCGCGCCGCTGAGCGACGCGAGCGGGATCGTCACCTCTTTCCTGATCTCCGCGATCTTGGCTTCGATGTTCGCGGCGACCTCCTCTATATTCGCACGCTCTTCTGCGGTGGCAGCTGCGGGCGTATCCGCCCGGATCTGCGCGGCCATTGACGTCAGATCGTTCAGCGATGCCGTCGCGTCGCCGTCGCCCATTTTCAGAAGTGGCGCTCTCAGCGCAGCATCGAGAAGGGCCTTGTTCTCCAGCGTCACGGCGCTGATGCGATGCTTTATTTCCGTCGCAGCTGTCGGGTCTTTCGCTTCCAGTTGCGACGCGATCTCTTCGGCCGAAAGCCCGCTCAACGACGCTTCAATCGCCGTTCGGCGCGCTTCGGCGGCCTCGGACCAAACTTTCACCGAGGAAGACCGGCGAATGAGGATCACGATCAATCCGAGCACGGCGAGCGCGCCGATCAAAACTCCGGCGGAGACGTCGCCCATAGCGTCTTGCGCCTGCTCAAGGCGATCGCGCATGGCGACGATATCGGCCGCGCGATCCGCGTTCTCAAAAGCGAAATCGAAAAGAAAAGCAGCGGCGTAGAGCAAGGCCCCTGCGATGGCAGCGGCGGCCGCGATGCCGCCGACGACCCCAACCGCCGCAAGTGCTCCAGCCCGTTTGGCCAAGTCTTCGGACGCCGCCAACCAGAGCCGGTTTCGCATCCCGGGGATGATGAGAAACCTGATCAGGACGTAAAGCGCCGTCCCAGTGATAAACATGGCGGCGATCTCATTGGCGACGGAGACCATCACGAAATCCTTTCAGTATAATTCCTAGAGTTAAAAGGTAGCAGGTCGAATCAATTTTACATAGCTTTATAATCTCGCGTCCGCGCACTGCTCCTGAGCGCTGTGCGAAATAGTTGGATCAGAGAGAGGTAGTAAAAGATCCCCAGCCTTTGGGCATCCAAAGTGATTTTACTACCAATTCCCGGTGAATCGAACAGCGCCAATAAGCGATCTACCGCCGCTGATCTCTTAAACGTCCGCTTTCCGGTCGAGGCGTCGATCCACTCGCAGGCGCGACAAAGGTCTCCTTTCCGCCCAATTTTCATGTCCACCATATGCGCGATGAAGCTTTGGGCCGAGATCAGGTATCCGCGTATTGATCCGCCACCCTGCTCTCGAGAGTGCGGAGGAACTCTGCTCGGATCTTTGGGTCTTCGATTGATGTGTACGCCACTTCGAGGCGGTAGAGCTCGATGTTGGTTATGGGTATGATGGTATCAGTCATGAGGCACTCCTCCCGGCGTGATGGAGGTTGAAGGCGTCTCCCACATCCGTTCTGCGATTGCTCGGTCCTCCGGACCAAAGGCGTCGAGATAAATCGATGTGGTCTCAAGGCTTGCGTGGCCGAGCCAGGACTGAAGACGGGATTCCGGGATGTTGCAAATCGCGGCATGAACACCAAGCGCGTGTCGAAGGCCTCGTGCACAGCCTTTCGCACCATGAAGATCGGCGGCTTCCATCACCCGCCGGATGAGTTTCCAACCTTTTGTGCGTCCGAAACTCCATAGGCGTGGGGAGCTTTCGGTATTCCCGACCTTTTGGAGAGCGGTAAGCCCGTGGGTCTCTGCAAGACGGTGAGTGAAGTCCGGCGGTATGGGAACGGGGCGATAGTGACGCCCCTTTTGTTGACCGCGTTTTTTCAGGCTCTTCAGTATGACGAGGCTTTCTGTCAGATCGATATGGATTGGACGGAGAGCCAAGGCCTCGCTCGGCCTGCAGCCAGTCCAATGGATCATCTCACAAAACGTACGCTCCGTTGGCTCATAGATCACATGGAGTGCATCAAGGAACTTCTTTCGCTCCGCACTGGTCAGATATTTCCGCTCACCCTGTCGGGTGTAGAGCGACATCGTATCGAATTGAGCATGGTGGCGTGTCATTGGGCGGCGGGTCCTGTCGGTTCGTTGCACATCCGCGTGAACAGAATTGGGAATTCTGTTCCACGGGCTACACACCTTGTCGGATTACCGCCGTTTTGGGGGTCGTCGCCGAGCCGTCTTTGCGCCGCTCTGACCTTTTGAGATTAAGATATTTTTCAATGGAATCAAAGGAAAAACCAGTATTCCCAATATTGTTCATACCATCGTATGCTGCGCGGCCGTGTCCTGAAGTCTTGGACACTGGCTTCCTTAGTTATCCTTGCACCTGCATCAGCCTCCCCGTCAAATGCGGAGGGGTTCACGGGTGTTGAGTTCCTAAAGTGGGAAGAGACCGCGCAAGACAGCTATATCCAGACATCGGTCACAATGGCCGCGATCATGGCAACAAAGACCCATAAGCCTTCAGGGGATTGCTTGGCAGAATGGTACCTCTCTCCCACGGCCGATCGCGATGCCCGAAACACCGAGCTCAAGGCGACCATTCGAAGGAATGATGGCTATCATCCAAGCTCGGTCATCTATCTCGTCCTGGAGCAAGAATGCGGACCCTTTGAGCAGCCCGCTAATTGAGCTTCATCGGTAAACTCAGCGCCGAGACATCGGCGGTAACGGCTGGTGAGGATCCCGGTGAATGGGCTGCGAGCGACGAGAGTTCAGGTCGCTCCTCATCGATCCTGTCCAATGCATCTCGCATATCCTCTTTGCTCATTGGGTCGTCATGATTGTCATATCGATCTCGGATCGTTCCCAACGTATCGGTCCGATAGATTAACCACTCATCCCGCTCAGCTATGAGCGATGAACGGCGATCTTTGGCGGCAAAGTACGCCTCTGCGGTTGGAGCATTTTCCGGCCATTCGATACCGGCAGCAATCTCTGGTGCTAGTGGGTCGTTATCTGGATCAACTACGCGACCATCCCGATACCGGAATACAGGCTGACCGTTGAGGCCACGGCCAGCTCGAGCCTCCATCTCAGCTATGTCGCGGTGTATTGTTCGGATAGCGATGTCGTAGCGTTCGATGACCTGATCGGTCTTGGTTTCCGCATCAGCCAACCTGTTGCCTAACCGCTCATAGAGGGCCCGATAGGTTGGATCTGTCAGCAGCTCTACCAATCGGCGATCCGCGGCTTCTTTTTGAAGCTTCTTGCGCCTCGCCTCGGGTGAACGCGAATGTTCGGCGCTGAGAAACCGCGCCGCCTTCCCAACATCGCGGCCCACCAACTCATGCTGGAGATCGTCGAAATCGATGCGCCGCTGCAGCGACTCCCGCACTAATCTCAGGTCATCTTCGGTTCGATCGGTCATGGTTCGCCACCAATCCGACGCAAGCCGAATAACCAACCATTCCAGAATTCAATGACACCTAAACTCATACATCCTAATTATACAAGAAATTCATGTAATAATGCAATTTCTGCAAACACGAACGATCCATCAGGAGCGCCTCAGAGCAGCGAAGCGTCGGGGGATTGAACGGGGGCCCTGCCCCCTTCTCAAGCCTTTCGTATTACGAAAGACAGCTTGCAACCGTCACTTTCCTAACGAGATCGGGCAAGCTGGAGAATTACGAAACGGCGGTGAAGGTGCGCCAGAATACAGCTGGTGACAATTACCTTTCGAAAGGACTGGAACCGTTAAACAATGTAAATTCTTCGAGTTTTGGCAATACGCCACAAACCTCACGTGAGCCAATTGGTGTTACGGTAGACGAAGCGACGCTGCCTCGATTCTGACCGCTCGTGCCTCCTCTCGCCTTCCCATATCGGACAACATGGTGGCCATGTTGTTGAGGGAAATCGCGAGTTTAGGCAGGAATGCCTCTCTGTGCGCTTCACCAAGGTTCCGGTATATAGAGACAGCGTGTTCTATCGCTTCCACCGCCTCCTCAAGCCTCCGCAGACCGTACAGTATATTCGCCTGATTGTTGAGAGACATGGCAAGGTCGGGTAGGCACGCGTCAGGGCGCTCGCCGGCAAGGTTGCGGCAGATCAAGACCGCCTCCGCTATAGCCACTAGCGCCTCATCATGCCGTCCCAGATAAGAAAGTGTATTCGCCTGGTTGTTGAGGGACGTGGCCAGATTGGGCAGGAATGAATCAGGGTGCTCGTTGGCAAGGCTGCGGCGGATTGAAACCGCCTCGTTTATAGCCATTAATGCCTCTTCACGCCTTCCCAGTTCGGATAGCCTATTGGCTTGATTATTAAGGGAGATGGCGAGGTAGCGCAGGAACGCCTCAGGGCGCTCCTCGGCAAGGCTGCGGCGGATTGAGACCGCCTCGTCTATAGCCGTTAATGCCTCTTGATGCCGTCCCAGGTAGGAAAGCATATTCGCCTGATTGTTGAGAGACATGGCAAGGTCGGGCAGGAAAACCTCAGGGCGCGAGTCGGCGAGGCTGCGGCGGATTAAGACCGCCTCCTCTATAGCCGTTAATGCCTCTTCGCGCCGTCCCAGATCCGACAGCTGATTCGCCCTATTATTGAGGGACTCCGACAGGTCAGGTAAGAACACGTCAGGGCGCGCCTCAGCGAGGCTGCGGCGGATCAAGACCGCTTCCTCTATCGCCGCCAGCGCCTCTTCGCGCCGTCCCAGATCCGACAGCTGATTCGCCTGATTGTTTAGAGACATGGAAAGGTGAGGTAGGAACGCGTTAGAGCGCGCCTTGTTAAGAACGCGTTGGATCGAGACCGCCTCCTCTGTAGTCGCCAGCGCCTCCCCACGACGCCCAAGATCCGACAGCATTTTCCCTTGAGTGTTAAGGGATATAGCCAGGTCGTGGAGAAACGCTTTCGGTCGGGCCTCAGCAAGGCTGCGATGGATTGAGACCGCCTCCTCTGTAGCCGCCAATGCCTCTTCGAGCCGCCCCAGATTAGACAGCATTCTCGCCTGATTATTGAGGGACCCGGACAAGGCAGGCAAGAACGTATCACGTTGCGCCTTTGTAAGGATCCGCTGTATCGAGACCGCCTCCTCTACAGCCGCCAGCGCCTCCCCACGCCGCCCCACATTTGACAGCATGTTCGCTTGAGTGTTGAGGGACTTGGCAAGGTCGGGTAGGAACGCGTCAGGATTCGTCTCAGCATTGCTGCGATAGATCGAGACCGCTTCCTCTACAGCCGCCAGCGCCTCGTCACGCCGCCCCAGATCAGACAACATGTTCGCCTGAGTGTAGAGGTACATGGCAAGGTCGGGTCGGAACGCATCACGGCGCGCCACAGCGTGGCTTCGGTATATAGAGACTGCCTCTCCAAT